>DATHAU010000522.1:0-6763 GCA_035296545.1 Microvirga sp. | reverse complement strand
TCCACCTTGCCGTTGACCGCCGCCTCCGTGAGGACGCGGGTGGTCTCCTGGAAGGACGCCGCCGAGATGAAGGAGCGGGTCTGCAGCGAGGCCTTGGTGATGCCGAGCAGAACCGGCACGCCTGCGGCGGGCTTCTTCTTTTCGGCCACGAGGCGCTCGTTGATCTCCTCGAGTTCGAGACGATCCACCTGCTCGCCCGTGAGCAGCTCGGAATCGCCGCCCTCGGTGATCTCGACCTTCTGCAGCATCTGGCGAACGATCACCTCGATGTGCTTGTCGTTGATGAGCACGCCCTGGAGGCGGTAGACCTCCTGGATCTCGTTCACCAGGTAGGCAGCCAGCTCCTCGACGCCCTTGATGGCCAGGATGTCGTGCGGGGCCGGGTTGCCGTCGACGATGAAGTCGCCGATCTCAACCACGTCGCCATCCTGCAGGTGGATGTGCTTGCCCTTGGGGATCAGGTACTCCACCGCCTCGGTGCCATCGTGCGGGTTCAAGGTCAGGCGACGCTTGCTCTTGTAGTCGCGGCCGAACTGGATCGTGCCGGACTTCTCCGCAATGATGGCCGCATCCTTCGGACGACGGGCCTCGAACAGCTCCGCCACGCGCGGCAGACCGCCCGTGATGTCGCGGGTCTTGGCGCTCTCGGTCGAGACGCGGGCGAGAACGTCGCCCGCCTTGACCTTCGAGCCCGGGTCGGACGCAAGGATCGCGTCCACGGGCAGGAGGTAACGGGCGTCGCCGCCGCGGGCAAGCTTGGCCACCTTGCCGCCCTTGCCTTCGATGATCACCGCCGGGCGCAGATCGGCCGTGCGGGCCGAGCCGCGCCAGTCGATCACCACGCGCTTGGCGATGCCGGTGGACTCGTCCGTCGTCTCGATCATCGATGCGCCGTCCACGAGGTCCTCGTAGCCTACGACGCCGTCGATTTCCGTGAGGATCGGACGGGAATAGGGGTCCCACTCGGCAATGCGCTGGCCGCGCTTGATCGTGTCGCCCTCGTCCACCTTCAGGCGGGAGCCGTATTGCAGGCGGTGAACCGCCCGCTCCGTCCCGTCCGAGCCCGTGATGACCACCGCCACGTTGCGGCCCATGACCACGAGATCGCCGTCGGAGTTCTTCGCAATGTTCTTGTTGCGGAACCCAATGGTGCCCTCGAAGCTCGACTCGATGAAGGACGAATCCGCAATCTGAGCCGCGCCGCCGATGTGGAAGGTGCGCATGGTGAGCTGGGTGCCCGGCTCGCCGATGGACTGGGCCGCGATGACGCCCACGGCCTCGCCATGGTTGACCGGGGTTCCCCGGGCCAGGTCGCGGCCGTAGCAGGTGGCGCAGACGCCGTTCTTGGACTCGCAGACGAGCACGGAACGGATCTTCACCTCCTGGATGCCCGCAGCCCCGATGGCTTCGAGGTGGTGCTCCTCGATCATCGTGCCCTTCGGAACGATCACTTCGCCGTCCTGGGCGACCAGATCCTCGGCCGTGGAGCGGCCCAGGATGCGGGAGGCGAGCGACGCGACCACCTGGCCGGCGTCGATGATGGCCCGCATGCGGATGCCGCGCTCGGTGCCGCAATCGGTCTCGCGGATGACCGCGTCCTGCGCCACGTCCACGAGACGGCGGGTCAGGTAGCCCGAGTTCGCCGTCTTGAGCGCCGTGTCGGCCAGGCCCTTGCGGGCGCCGTGGGTCGAGTTGAAGTACTCGAGCACGTCGAGGCCTTCCTTGAAGTTCGAGATGATCGGCGTCTCGATGATCTCGCCCGACGGCTTGGCCATGAGGCCGCGCATGGCCGCGAGCTGCTTCATCTGGGCCGGCGAACCGCGGGCGCCCGAGTGGGACATCATGTAGATCGAGTTCACCGGCTTGTCGCGGCCGTCCTCGTCCTTCTGAACCGTGGAGATGCGGTTCATCATCTCGGCCGCAAGGCGATCCGAGCACTTCGCCCAGGCGTCCACGACCTTGTTGTACTTCTCACCCTGGGTGATCAGGCCGTCCTGGTACTGCTGCTCGTAATCCTTGGCGAGCGCCCGGGTCTCCTCGACGATCTGCCACTTGTTCTCCGGGATCACCATGTCGTCCTTGCCGAACGAGATGCCGGCCCGGAAGGCATTGTAGAAGCCCAGACCCATGATGCGATCGCAGAAGATGACCGATTCCTTCTGACCGCAATGGCGGTAGACGGTGTCGATCATGTTGGAGATCTCCTTCTTGGTCATGAGCTTGTTCACGACGTCGAAGGACATGGCCGGATGCCTCGGCAGGAGCCGCGAGAGCATCACGCGGCCGGCCGTGGTGTCATAGATCTTGGAGAACGGCTTGCCGTCCTCGCCCAGACCCTCCCAGCGGTAGCGGATCTTGGTGTGAAGGGTGATGACCTTCTCGTTGAGGGCATGTTCGATCTCGCCCATGTCGGAGAACGCCTTGCCCTGCCCCGGCTGACCGTCGGAGACGATGGACAGGTAGTAGAGGCCGAGAACGATGTCCTGCGACGGCACGATGATCGGCTGACCGTTGGCCGGGTGCAGGATGTTGTTCGTGGACATCATCAGCACGCGGGCCTCGAGCTGCGCCTCGAGGGAGAGCGGCACGTGAACGGCCATCTGGTCGCCGTCGAAGTCCGCGTTGAACGCGGCGCAGACGAGCGGGTGCAGCTGGATCGCCTTGCCCTCGATCAGGGTGGGCTCGAAGGCCTGGATGCCGAGGCGGTGAAGGGTCGGAGCGCGGTTCAGGAGAACCGGGTGCTCGCGGATGACCTCGTCCAGGATGTCCCAGACCTCGGGCTTCTCCTTCTCGACGAGCTTCTTGGCCTGCTTGACCGTGGCCGAGAGACCGCGGGCGTCGAGCTTGGCGTAGATGAACGGCTTGAAGAGCTCGAGCGCCATCTTCTTCGGCAGGCCGCACTGATGCAGCTTGAGCTCCGGGCCCACCACGATGACCGAGCGGCCGGAATAGTCGACGCGCTTGCCGAGCAGGTTCTGGCGGAACCGTCCCTGCCTGCCCTTCAGCATGTCGGCGAGCGACTTCAGCCGACGCTTGTTGGCGCCCGTGATGACGCGGCCGCGGCGGCCGTTGTCGAACAGGGCGTCGACCGCCTCCTGAAGCATGCGCTTCTCGTTGCGGACGATGATGTCCGGCGCGCGCAGCTCCATCAGGCGCTTCAGGCGGTTGTTGCGGTTGATGACGCGGCGGTACAGATCGTTAAGGTCCGAGGTCGCGAAGCGGCCGCCGTCGAGCGGCACGAGCGGACGCAGATCCGGCGGGATCACCGGAATCTGGGTCATGATCATCCATTCCGGCTTGTTGCCGGACTGGAGGAACGCCTCGATGATCTTGAGGCGCTTCATCAGCTTCTTGGGCTTCAGCTCCGAGGTGGTGGTGGCGATTTCCTCGCGGGTGCTCGCCGCCACCTTCTCCAGGTCGAGTTCCTGGAGGATGCGGCGGATGGCTTCCGCGCCGATCATGGCCGTGAAGGAATCCTCGCCGTACTCGTCCTGAGCCCGGATGTACTCCTCTTCCGTGAGAAGCTGGCGATCCTTGAGGGGCGTCAGGCCGGCATCGACGACGATGTACGACTCGAAATAGAGAATCCGCTCCAGGTCCTTCAGGGTCATGTCGAGCAGCAGACCGATGCGGCTCGGCAGGGACTTGAGGAACCAGATATGCGCCACGGGGGCGGCCAGCTCGATGTGGCCCATGCGGTCGCGGCGCACGCGCGCAAGCGTCACCTCGACGCCGCACTTCTCGCAGATCACGCCCTTGTACTTCATGCGCTTGTACTTGCCGCACAGGCACTCGTAATCCTTGATCGGGCCGAAGATCCGCGCGCAGAACAAGCCGTCGCGCTCGGGCTTGAACGTGCGGTAGTTGATGGTCTCAGGCTTTTTGATTTCGCCATAAGACCAGGACAGAATCTTCTCAGGGCTCGCGATCGAGATCTTGATCTGATCGAAGCTCTGCGGCTGCGCCGTTTGGTTGAAAAGATTCATGACCTCTTGATTCATCGCCGTCTCCTGGGCTGAAGGGGGCTTAGATAAGCACCCTCGCCGGCAATTGCATGGGGCCGCGGCAAGAAGCGCCGCGGTCAAACTCAATATGACGTCTTGCGCCCTACTCGGCCGCCTCGGACGGGGGCAGATGCCCCGCCTCGTTGGCGGCCTTCTTGGAGTTGGTCAGCTCCACGTTCAGGCCGAGCGAGCGCATTTCCTTCACGAGAACGTTGAAGCTCTCCGGAATGCCCGACTCGAAGGTGTCGTCGCCGCGCACGATGGCCTCGTAGACCTTGGTGCGGCCGGCCACGTCGTCCGACTTGACCGTGAGCATTTCCTGCAGGGTGTAGGCTGCGCCGTAAGCCTCGAGCGCCCACACCTCCATCTCGCCGAAGCGCTGGCCGCCGAACTGGGCCTTGCCGCCCAGCGGCTGCTGGGTGACGAGGCTGTAGGGGCCGATGGAGCGGGCGTGGATCTTGTCGTCCACGAGGTGGTGGAGCTTCAGCATGTAGATGTAGCCCACCGTGACCTTGCGGTCGAACGGCTCGCCGGTGCGCCCGTCGTAGAGCGTCACCTGACCGGACGGGTTGAGCCCGGCCTTTTCGAGCATCGCCTCGAGGTCTGACTCCTTCGCGCCGTCGAAGACCGGCGTGGCGAACGGAACGCCGCGGCGCAGCTTGTTGCCGAGCTCGACCAGCTCGTCGTCGGAGGCCTGCTCGATCTCCGGGATGTTGCCGTAGATCGACACCAGCTGATCCCGCAGCCCGTTGGCCTTGCCGGACTTCATGTAGGCGTCGACCGCCTGGGCGACCTGCTTGCCGAGGCCGGCAGCGGCCCAGCCGAGGTGCGTCTCGAGGATCTGACCCACGTTCATGCGGCTCGGCACGCCGAGGGGGTTGAGCACGATGTCCGCATGGGTCCCGTCCTCGAGGAACGGCATGTCCTCGATGGGCACGATCCGCGACACGACGCCCTTGTTGCCGTGACGGCCGGCCATCTTGTCGCCGGGCTGGATCTTGCGCTTCACGGCCACGAAGACCTTGACCATCTTCATGACGCCGGGGGGAAGCTCGTCGCCGCGCTGCAGCTTCTCGACCTTGTCCAGGAAGCGCTGCTCGAGGCGCTTCTTCGACTCGTCGTACTGCTTCTGCATGGCCTCGATCTCGGTCATGCGGGCATCGTTGTCGACGGCGAACTGCCACCATTGCGACCGCGGGTACTCGTTGAGGAGCTCGCGGGTGATCGGCGCGTCCTTCTTGTGGCCCTTGGGACCGGCAACCCCGTTCTGCCCGATCAGGATTTCGGATAGGCGGGCATAGGTGTTGCGGTCGAGGATCGCCTGCTCGTCGTCGCGGTCCTTGGCGAGGCGCTCGATCTCCTCGCGCTCGATGGCCTGGGCGCGCTCGTCCTTGTCGACGCCGTGACGGTTGAAGACACGCACTTCGACGATGGTGCCGGTCACGCCCGGGGGCACCCGCAGGGAGGTGTCGCGAACGTCGGAGGCCTTCTCGCCGAAGATGGCGCGCAGAAGCTTCTCTTCCGGCGTCATCGGGCTTTCGCCCTTCGGGGTGATCTTGCCCACGAGGATGTCGCCCGCATGGACCTCGGCGCCGATATAGACGATGCCGGCCTCGTCGAGGTTCTTCAGCGCCTCTTCCGACACGTTCGGGATATCCCGCGTAATCTCCTCAGGCCCGAGCTTGGTGTCGCGGGCCATCACCTCGAATTCCTCGATGTGGATCGAGGTGAAGACGTCGTCCTTCACGATCCGCTCGGAGAGCAGGATCGAGTCCTCGAAGTTGTAGCCGTTCCAGGGCATGAAGGCGACGAGCACGTTGCGGCCGAGCGCCAGTTCGCCGAACTCGGTCGAGGGACCGTCGGCGATGATCTCGCCCTTGGCCACCTGCTCGCCCACCCGCACCAACGGCTTCTGCGTGATGCAGGTCGACTGGTTCGAGCGCTGGAATTTTTGCAACCGATAGATGTCGACGCCCGGCCGGGTCGGGTCGGTCTCCTCCGTGGCGCGCACGACGATGCGGGTGGCGTCCACCTGGTCGACCACGCCCGCCCGGCGCGCGGCGATCGCCGCGCCCGAGTCCCGGGCTACCACCGCCTCCATGCCGGTGCCGACGAACGGCGCGTCCGACTGCACGAGCGGCACCGCCTGGCGCTGCATGTTGGAGCCCATCAGCGCCCGGTTGGCGTCGTCGTTCTCCAGGAACGGGATGAGCGCCGCGGCGACCGAAACGAGCTGCTTTGGGCTCACGTCCATCAGGTCGACGCGGTCCGGCGGCACGACGATGACGTCGCCCGCGCGGCGGCAGACCACCAAGTCCTCCGTGAGCCGGCCCTCGCCGTCCATGTCGGCGTTGGCCTGGGCGACGTTGTACTTCGCCTCCTCCATGGCGGAGAGGTAGGCCACCTCGTCCGTGACCCGCCCCTCGCGGACGCGGCGGAACGGCGTCTCGATGAAGCCGTACTTGTTCACCCGCGCGAAGGTGGCGAGCGAGTTGATGAGGCCGATGTTCGGCCCTTCCGGCGTCTCGATCGGGCAGATGCGGCCATAGTGCGTCGGGTGGACGTCGCGCACCTCGAAGCCGGCCCGCTCCCGCGTCAGGCCGCCCGGGCCGAGCGCGGAGAGGCGGCGCTTGTGGGTGACCTCGGAGAGCGGGTTCGTCTGGTCCATGAACTGCGAGAGCTGCGACGAGCCGAAGAACTCGCGCACGGCCGCGGCCGCGGGCTTCGCGTTGATGAGGTCCTGCGGCATGACGGTGTCG
>DATHAU010000521.1:0-3760 GCA_035296545.1 Microvirga sp. | reverse complement strand
TGGGTATGCCTCGGAAAGCTGTGGCGGGACCAGGCCGAGACGGCCTCCACCCCGGCGATGCTGCAGCGGAGCATTCTGAACTGGCCCGTTCCCATCCCTCAACCCCCGGCCTTGTGTGAGCCCGCTCACACATCGAAGCGGCGCGCCATCCCGGCAGCCCGAATTGGGGCTGGAGCACGGTTGTCGGCTCTCACGCTGCAGTGATATATGACCCAACGGCACATCATTATAAGGTATATAATCTCATGACCTGGGTCGAGGCCCTCGGCTGGTTCGGAGCGGCGCTGGCGATTGCCGGCAGCGCGATGAAGACCATCATCCCCCTGCGCTGCATCGGGATCGCCACCAACGTGGTTGCGCTGATCTATGCGTACATCATGGGTCTTTACCCGAGCATGACGGTCAACCTCATTCTGCTCCCGCTCAACGGGCTGCGGCTTTACCAGATGCTGCACCTGATCCGGCAGGTGAGGCAAGCCTCCAAGAGCGACCTGTCCATGGAATGGCTCAAGCCTTTCATGACCCGGCGCAAGGTGAAGACCGGCGACGTCCTCTTCGCCAAGGGCGAGAGCGCCACCTGCATGTTCTTCACCCTCTCCGGCCGCTATCGCCTGAAGGAGCTGAACATCGAGCTGCTGCAAGGGCAGCTCGTGGGCGAGATGGGCTTCCTGTCCCCGGACCACAGGCGCACCCAGACCCTGGAATGCCTGGAGGCCGGCGAGGTGCTCAGCATCTCCTATGACGAGGTGCGCCAGCTCTACTTCCAGAACCCGGAATTCGGCTTCTACTTCCTGCGCCTCACCAGCGAGCGCCTGTTCCACAACATGGGGCAGATGGAGGCCGAGATCGCCCGTCTCCGGGAGGTCTCCAGGGACGAGGCCTCCGTCAAGCAGGCGATCTCAGCTTAGAAATCCTATAAGGAGGGGTCAGTTTAGAACTCCTATAAGTTATTGAATTCGTTGACATTTTGATTGACTGAGACCTGTCGTCGTGGTTCTTGCAGGCACGGACGGGCCATGACGTTGCGGGCCCGGACCTGTTGCTGAAGGAAATCATGATGGTGACCACCAAGTTTGCGCGCGGCCTGGCTCTCGGAGCGGCCGCTCTCGGCCTCTGGGCGGGGTCGAGCCCCTCCGCCTCGGCTCAGCAGATGCTGAACATCTACACCAGCCGCGAGCCCGGCCTGATCAAACCTCTTCTCGACGAGTTCACCAAGGAAACCGGCGTGAAGGTCAACACCATCTTCATCGCCAACGGCCTTGAGGAGCGCGTCAGGACCGAAGGCCAGAACAGCCCGGCGGACCTGATCCTCACCGTGGACATCGGCCGCCTGCAGGCCGCCAAGGATTACGGCGTCACGCAGCCCGTCAAGGCGGACGCCATCGACAAGGTGGTTCCCGCCGCCTACCGCGACCCGGAGGGCCACTGGTTCGGCATCGCCCTTCGCGGCCGCGTGGTCTACGCCTCGAAGGAGCGGGTGAAGCAGAACGCGATCACCTACGAGGAACTGGCCGATCCCAAGTGGAAGGGCAAGATCTGCACCCGCTCGGGCCAGCACCTCTACAACGTCAGCCTCTTTGCGGCCGCCATCGCCCACAAGGGCGAGGCGAAGGCCGAGGAATGGCTCAAGGGCGTGAAGGCCAACCTGGCCAAGAAGCCTTCGGGCGGCGACCGGGAACAGGCCAAGGACATCCTCGCCGGGGTCTGCGACATCGCCATCGGCAACACCTACTACGTCTCCCTCATGCTCAACGGCAAGGACGAGGAGCAGAAGAAGTGGGGCGAGGCGATCCATGTGATCCTGCCCGCGTTCGAGGGCGGCGGCACCCATGTGAACGTCTCGGGTCTGGCGCTGGCGAAACATGCTCCCAACAAGGAGAATGCCCTCAGATTCATGGAGTTCATGGTCTCCGACGACGCCCAGCGCATCCATGCGGAAGCCAACTCGGAATATCCCGTGAAGGCCGGCATCGCCATCCACCCGACCATCGCGTCCTTCGGCCCGCTCAAGGCCGACACCGTGCCGATCGCCGAGATCGCCAAGCTGCGCAAGAAGGCGAGCGAGATGGTCGACAGGGTCGGCTTCGACCAGTAAGCCGCAGAACCCGAACCCGAGGAGGCGCTGCCGGCGACGGCGGCGCCGTTTCCATTGAGCGTGATCGCAAGCATCCAGACCGCCTTCCGATGGCTCCCGGGGCGATCCGCGAGGCGCATTCCCCGGCGGCTGTCCGCCGCCGTGGCGGCGATCGGCCTCCTGGTCCTGCTGCCGCTCGCCTCCCTCGTCGGCATCGCGGCGGAGGGCGATGCGGAGATCTGGCCGCATCTCATCGCCAACGTGCTGCCGGCGAGCCTCGTCGACACCCTGGCGCTCCTGATCGGGGTGGGGCTCGCCGCGGGCTCCATGGGCATCGCGACCGCATGGCTGGTCACCGCTCATCGCTTTCCGGGCCGCAGCGCCCTCGTGTGGCTGCTGCCGCTGCCGCTCGCCCTGCCCACCTACATCACCGCCTATATCTACGTGGAGATCTTCGACTCTGCCGGCCCCGTGCAGATGGCCCTGCGCGACGCCGTCGGCTGGAAGTCCCGGGCCGATTACTGGTTTCCGGAAATCCGCTCCCTGCCCGGCTGCATCCTGGTGATGTCCGTGGTGCTCTACCCTTACGTCTACATCGCCGCGCGGGCGATGTTCCTGACCCAGGGCGCGAGCATGCTGGAGGTGGCCCGCACCCTGGGGGCAGGCCGCTTCAAGCTGTTTCGCGTCATCGCGATCCCCCTCGCCCGCCCGGCGGTGGCGGTGGGCCTGTCGCTGGCTCTCCTGGAGGTGCTGAACGACATCGGCGCCAGCGAATATCTGGGAGTCCGCACCCTCACGGTCTCGGTCTACACCACCTGGCTCAACCGGGGCAGCCTGCCCGGGGCGGCGCAGATCGCCTGCGTCATGCTGGCCCTCGTGGTGGCCCTGATCGTGATCGAACGCCACGGCCGCCGCGACCGGCGCTACGCCTCGTCGGCCAAGAGGTCCCGGGTGGCCCAGCCCGCCCCCCTGTTCGGCCGCCGGGCCTGGATCGCCGCCATCCTGTGCGCCCTGCCGGTGGTCCTGGGCTTCGTCCTTCCCACCGCCTTCCTGCTGCGGGCGGCCCTGCGCGGCGGGCTCGCCGATCAGCTGGACGCGACCTTCCTGGCCCCTCTCCTGACCACCATCGGCCTCTCCATGTTGGCGACCCTGGCGGTTCTCGTCCTTGCCATCCTGCTGGTGTCGGCCTCGCGGCTGGCGAAGACGCCCCTCACCAGGGGCGCGCTCTTCCTCGCCGGCCTCGGCTATGCGATCCCCGGCACGGTCCTGGCGCTCGGGCTGATGACGCCGCTCATCGGCCTCGACACCCTGATCGGCAGCCTGTGGCGCAGCCTCACGGGAGAGCGCGTCGGCCTCGTTCTCATGGGCGCCGCCGGGGGCATCGTCATCGCCTACATGATCCGCTTCCTGCCCATCGCCACCGGCTCCCTGTCGGCAGGGCTCGACCGGGTGTCGCCGGGCCTCGAGGATGCGGCGCGCACCTTGGGGGCGTCCCGGCGGGATCTGGTCTGGAGGATCCAGCTTCCGCTCATGCGCCCGGCCATCGCCAGCGCGGCCCTTCTCGTGTTCGTGGACTGCATCAAGGAGCTGCCCGCCACATTGCTGCTGCGGCCCCTCAACACCGAGACCCTGGCGACCCTCGTGTACGGCCATGCCTCGCGCGGGGCCTTCGAGGCCGGCGCTCTC
>DATHAU010000520.1:0-1735 GCA_035296545.1 Microvirga sp. | reverse complement strand
CCATCGGGCCCGGACGGTAGAGGGCCACGAGGGCGATGATGTCCTCGAAGCGGTCGGCCTCCATCTCCACCAGGGCCTTGCGCATGCCCGCGGATTCCACCTAGAACACGCCCACCGTCTCGCCGCGCTGGAGCATGGCGTAGGTCTTGGGGTCGTCGAGGGGCAGCGCCGAGAGGTCCACCTCGACGCCCCTCCGCCCGATGAGTTCGACGGCGGCGCGCAGCACCGTCAGCGTCTTGAGGCCGAGGAAGTCGAACTTCACCAGGCCGGCCTGCTCGACCCATTTCATGTTGTACTGGGTCACCCGCATCCCAGTCTTCGGGTCCCGGTAGAGCGGCACCAGCTCCTGGAGCGGACGGTCGCCGATCACCACGCCGGCCGCGTGGGTGGAGGCATGGCGGTGCAGGCCTTCGAGCTTCTGCGCGATGGCGAGCATCCGCTTGACCACCGGCTCCTCGTCGATGGCGGCCTGGAGCTTCGGCTCGCCCTCGATGGCCTGGGCCAGCGTCACGGGGTTGGCCGGGTTCTGGGGCACGAGCTTGGTGAGCTTGTCCACCTGCCCGTAGGGCATCTCCAGGACGCGGCCCACGTCGCGCATGACGCCGCGGGCCAGCAGGGTGCCGAAGGTGATGATCTGCGCCACCTGCTCCTCGCCGTAGCGCTGCTGCACGTATTCGATGACCCGCTCGCGCCCCTCCACGCAGAAGTCGATGTCGAAGTCAGGCATGGAGACGCGTTCCGGGTTGAGGAAGCGCTCGAACAGCAGGCTGAACCTGAGGGGGTCGAGGTCGGTGATGGTGAGCGCGTAGGCCACGAGGGACCCGGCGCCGGACCCGCGGCCGGGACCCACCGGGATGTTCTGGTCCTTCGCCCATTTGATGAAGTCGGCCACGATCAGGAAGTAGCCCGGGAACTTCATGTTGCGGATGACGCCAACCTCGTAGGCGAGGCGGTCGTGGTAATCCTGCTCCGTGAGGCCCGGCGCCGGGCCGTGGGCGGCAAGGCGCTTGACCAGCCCCTCCTCCGCCTGCCGCTGCAGCTCCTCGCCCTCGTCGAGGGCGGCATTCGCGCCGGTTCCGAAATTCGGCAGGATGGGCTTGCGGGTCCGCACCCGCGTGGAGCAGCGCATGGCGATCTCGACGCTCGCCTGGAGCGCATCCGGCAGATCCGCGAACAGCTCCTTCATCTGCTTGCGGGTCTTGAAGTGGTGCTCGGGCGACAGGCGACGGCGGTTGTCGTCTGACACCAGCCGTCCCTCCGCCAAGGCGAGAAGAGCGTCATGCGCCTCGTAATCCTCAGGCGCGGAGAAGAAGGGTTCGTTGGCGGCCACGATGGGCAGCCCGTTGCGGTCCGCAAGCGCGATCAGCCCGCTTTCCACCAGCCGCTCCTCGTCGAGCCCGTGGCGCTGGATTTCCACATAGAGTTGAGATCCGAAGGCCCCTTTCAGAATGTCGAGGCGCGCCTGCGCCAATTCCTGACGTCCGCCGTTGCGCAGGGCGGAATCGAGGGGCCCGGTGTAGCCGCCGGTGAGCGCGATGAGGCCCTCGCAATGGCGCGACAGGACGGGAGCCGCGATCCGGGGCTCCTCGCCGAGAGGCACGCCGAAATAGGCGTGGCTCACGAGGCGCATGAGGTTGCGGTAGCCCTCGTCGGTCTGGGCAAGCAGCACGATGCCGGCGGGCTGCGGCACCACCCGGGCGATGGGATCGGCCTCCTCGAAGCAGACGGAAAGCTG
>DATHAU010000519.1:0-1847 GCA_035296545.1 Microvirga sp. | reverse complement strand
AGCGAGCGCCCGCACTATCTCGTGGTGAACGCGGACGAGTCGGAGCCCGGCACCTGCAAGGACCGGGAGATCATGCGCAACGACCCGCATCTCCTGGTCGAGGGCTGCCTCATCGCCTCCTTCGCCATGGGGGCTCACGCGGCCTACATCTACATCCGCGGCGAGTACGTGGCCGAGCGGCACGCGCTCCAGCGCGCCGTGGACGAGGCCTATGAGGCCCGGCTCATCGGCAAGGACAACATCCACGGCTATCCCTTCGAGCTCTACGTCCACCACGGCGCAGGCGCCTACATCTGCGGCGAGGAGACGGCGCTCCTGGAGAGCATGGAGGGCAAGAAGGGCATGCCGCGCCTGAAGCCGCCGTTCCCGGCCAACATGGGCCTCTACGGCTGTCCGACCACGGTCAACAACGTGGAGTCCATCGCGGTCGCCGGCACCATCCTGCGCCGGGGAGCGTCCTGGTTTGCCGGCATCGGCCGCCCGAACAATGTGGGCACCAAGCTCTTCTGCATCTCGGGCCACGTGAACAAGCCCTGCAACGTGGAAGAGGCCATGGGGCTCACCTTCCGCGAGCTGATCGACGCCCATTGCGGCGGCATCCGCGGCGGCTGGGACAACCTGCTCGGGGTGATCCCCGGCGGCTCGTCCGTCCCGATCGTCCCCGCCGAGCAGATCGCCGACGCCCATATGGACTTCGACACCCTGCGCAACCTGAAGTCCGGCCTCGGCACCGCCGCCGTGATCGTCATGGACAAGTCCACCGACATCGTGCGCGCCATCGCCCGCCTCGCTTATTTCTACAAGCACGAGAGCTGCGGCCAGTGCACCCCCTGCCGCGAGGGCACGGGCTGGATGTGGCGCGTGCTCAACCGCATGGCGGAAGGCCGCGCCCAGAAGCGCGAGATCGACATGCTGCTTGAAGTTTCGACCCAGATCGAAGGCCACACCATCTGCGCGCTCGGCGACGCGGCGGCCTGGCCGGTCCAGGGTCTGATCCGCCACTTCCGTCATGAGATCGAGAAGCGGATCGACGATTACGCGGCCAACCCGCATTCCGAATCCGCCATGATCGCGGCGGAGTGAGATAGAAGATGACCAAAATCATCGTTGACGGCGTCGAGGTCGACGTTCCTGCCGAATATACCCTGCTCCAGGCCGCCGAGGCGGCGGGGGCGGAAATCCCGCGCTTCTGCTTCCACGAGCGGCTCTCGATCGCGGGCAACTGCCGCATGTGCCTCGTCGAGGTGAAGGGCGCGCCCAAGCCGGTCGCGTCCTGCGCCTGGGGCGTGCGCGACTGCCGTCCTGGCCCCAACGGCGAGCCGCCGGTGATCTCGACCAAATCCCCGACGGTGAAAAAGGCGCGGGAAGGGGTGATGGAGTTCCTCCTCATCAACCACCCCCTCGACTGCCCGATCTGCGACCAGGGCGGCCAGTGCGACCTGCAGGACCAGGCCATGGCCTATGGGGTGGACACCAGCCGCTTCCATGAGAACAAGCGCGCGGTCACCGACAAGTATCTCGGCCCGCTGGTGCGCACCTCCATGAACCGGTGCATCCACTGCACCCGCTGCGTCCGCTTCACCGCCGAGGTGGCAGGCGTGCCGGACATGGGCGCGCTCTGGCGCGGCGAGGACATGGAGATCACCAGCTATCTCGAAAAGGCCCTCGGCTCCGAACTCCAGGCCAATGTGGCCGATCTCTGCCCGGTGGGGGCGCTCACCCACAAGCCGGAAGCCTATCACTACCGTCCCTGGGAGCTCACCAAGACCGATTCCGTCGATGTGATGGACGCGGTCGGCTCCTCGATCCGGGTCGATTCCCGCGGCCGGGAGGTCATGCGCATCCTG
>DATHAU010000518.1:0-4650 GCA_035296545.1 Microvirga sp. | reverse complement strand
TTCCAGCCGAAGTTCTTGTAGGCGTGGTTGAACTGGTTGATGGAGCCGCCGTAGAGCTTCTTGGCCGCGATGAACTCGTCGCCGGGCTGGAGCAGGGTGTGGAACACCAGGAACTCCGCCGCGTGGCCGGAGGCTACCGCCAGGGCCGCCGTGCCGCCTTCGAGGGCGGCGACGCGCTCCTCCAGGACCGCGCAGGTGGGGTTGCCGATGCGCGAATAGATGTTGCCGAACGCCTGCAGGCCGAAGAGCGAGGCCGCGTGGTCCACGTCGTCGAACACGAAGGAGGTGGTCTGGTAGATCGGAGTGGCGCGGGCGCCGGTGGCGGGGTCGGGGGACGCTCCCGCATGAATGGCGAGGGTGTTGAAACCTGGCAAGCGGTCGGTCATGGCGGGAGCCTTCTGTCGGAAAACGGATCGTTCTATTTAACGAACGATCCGTTCGGCCGTCAAGGAGGCTAGCCGGGACGGTTGAGGCTCAGTTTCTGGAAGCCCTTGCCGGACAGGACAGGCTTCTTCGAACTCAGCATTCGCGAGTTCACCCCCTGCCAGGAGATTTCCCCCGAGAGCCGCCCGAACTCGATCTTCGGGCAGCGGTCCATCACCACCTTCAGGCCCTTTGCCTCGGCCCGGGCGGCGGCCTCGTCGTTCCTGACGGAGAGCTGCATCCACAGGACCTGGGGCAGCGGGTCGAGGGCCAGGGCTTCGTCGGTGATCGGTCCGGCGGCCTCCGAGTTGCGGAAGATCTCCACCATGTCGATGGGAACGGGCACCTCCGCCAGGGAGGCGTAGACCTTCCTGCCGAGAAGCTCCCCGCCCGCCAGTCCCGGATTGATCGGGATGACGTCGTAGCCCCGCTCGAGCAGGTATTTGGTGACGATCCAGCTCGGGCGGGCCGGGTTCTGCGACGCGCCCACGAGGGCGATGGTCTTCACGCCCTTGAGGATGCCGCGGATATAATCGTTCGGGTAGTTGCTGTGATCCATGGGGGGAACGTATGGGATAGGGCAGGGCAGTTCAATGAGCATCATCCATCCATGGCATCGCACCAACCCATCATGACCGCCGGCGACGTGAACGACCTCTTCGACCGGGTGTTCCCCCAGCTTCATTTCGGCGGGCGGACCTATGCGGTGGAGGATGTCGGGCCCCTGTCGGCCCGGGTGCGGATGGAATTTCACGAGCGCCACGTCCGCCCGGGCGGGACCATCTCGGGGCCTTCCATGATGGCGCTGGCGGATCTGGCGCTCTACGCGGCGATTCTCGGCCAGATCGGCCCCGTGGCCCTCACGGTGACCACCAGCCTGAACTTCAATTTCCTGAGAAAGCCCGAGCAGCGGGCGCTGATCGGGGACTGCCGGCTGCTCAAGCTCGGCAGGCGTCTCGCGGTGGGGGAGGTTTCCATCGTGTCCGAGGGCAGCGCCGATGTGGTCTGCCACGCGACCGGGACCTACTCGATCCCGGATCGCCGCTGAAATCCGCCCTCGGCCTTGCCCCCTTACGAGGCCGGGGCCGGCATGAGCGCGTCGTCGATCTCCCGCGCTCGAATCGCGGCGGGGCGGGCGCTGATCCGCCCCCAGTAGGCCTCCAGGGCCGGACGCTTCTCCAGGGTTCCGAACATCATGCCCCAGCCGATCTGCGAGCCCACATAGACGTCGGCGGCCGTGAACCGGTCCCCGGCGAGGTATTCGGATTGGGACACGGCATAGTCCAGCGCGTTCACTGCATCCTCGGGGCTGCCGTAGCCGATCATGCCGCGGCGCTCCTCCGGCACC
Source organism: Microvirga sp. (assembly GCA_035296545.1). Taxonomy (GTDB): domain Bacteria; phylum Pseudomonadota; class Alphaproteobacteria; order Rhizobiales; family Beijerinckiaceae; genus Microvirga. The sequence continues at coordinate 2,879 of DATHAU010000518.1, read as the reverse complement.
TGGAAGCCGAGGGCCTTGTTGCTCAAGGCGGCCTCCACGGGCCCGGCCGCGAAGAACATCCAGCGGTAATAAGGGCCCCGGCGGCGGTCCCCGGGGGGCGGCGCGAGCCCCGCCTCGGGAAACGCATCGGCCAGATAGGCGCAGATCGCAGCCGCCTCCGTGACCACCGTTCCGCCATGCATGATGGTCGGCACCTTCCCCATGGGGTTCACGGCCAGATACCCGGAGGCCTTCATGGCCGGCCCGAACTCCAGAACCTCCGTCCGGTAGGGAGAGCCCACCTCCTCCAGCATCCAGCGGACGATCCGGCCGCGGGACATGGGATTGGTGTAGAAGACCAGTTCATCAGTCATCTCAAGCCTCGTGTTTGCTTGGCCAAGGCAATCACGCGCCAGGAGTGCCCGCAAGGGGGAGATCGCTGTTTTCCAGGCCCGAAACGGGATGTGGTGGAGAAATACCACATATGTGGTGTCATGTTACCATAAGGGCTGAAGCCCAGGTTTCATAAGGGCTTTTGGATTTTTCGGGGGCCAAATTCTCTGTTGACTTGGCCCGGGAATGCCACTAAACACCCCTCACTCGCCGCCGCATCTCGCGGCGGTTTGTCGTTTTCAGAACCTGAGCCGAACGGCTCCAATGGGAACCAGCGCAATGAAGACTACGACTTCGCTGAAGCCCGCCGAGGTCGAGAAGAAGTGGGTTGTGATCGACGCGCAGGGCCTCGTGGTGGGCCGTCTCGCTTCGGTCGTTGCCATGCGCCTGCGTGGCAAGCACAAGGCAAACTACACGCCCCACGTCGACTGCGGCGACAACGTCATCGTCATCAACGCCCAGAAGGTGGTGTTCACCGGCCGCAAGCGCGAGCAGAAGGTGTATTACCATCACACCGGCTATCCCGGCGGCATCAAGGAGCGCACCGCGCGCTTCATCCTCGACGGCCGCTTCCCCGAGCGGGTGGTCGAGAAGGCCGTGGAGCGCATGCTCCCCCGCGGCCCGCTTTTCCGCCAGATCATGGGCAACCTGCGCGTCTACGGCGGCGCTGAGCATCCTCATTCCGCTCAGCAGCCCGAAGCCCTGGACGTGGCGGCCCTCAACAGCAAGAACGTGAGAGTCTAATCATGGCGACCCTCCAGTCTCTCGCCGATCTGGGCCAGACCGCCCAGACCGCCGCTCCGGAAGCTCCGAAGCACGTCCAGAAGATCGACTCCCTCGGCCGCGCCTATGCCACCGGCAAGCGCAAGGACGCGGTCGCCCGCGTGTGGATCAAGCCGGGCTCCGGCAAGATCCTCATCAACGACCGCTCCGTCGAGGTGTACTTCGCCCGTCCCGTGCTCCGCATGATCCTGGCGCAGCCGCTCCAGATCGCCCAGCGCGACGGCCAGTACGACATCGTGGTGAACGTCAACGGCGGCGGCCTCTCCGGCCAGGCCGGCGCGGTCCGCCACGGCCTCGCCAAGGCGCTGACCTATTACGAGCCGGAGCTTCGCGGCCCGCTCAAGAAGGAAGGCTTCCTGACCCGCGACCCGCGCGTGGTCGAGCGCAAGAAGTACGGCAGGAAGAAAGCCCGCCGCAGCTTCCAGTTCTCGAAGCGCTAAGCTTCCCGCACGACGGAACACGAAAAGGGCGGCTCAGGCCGCCCTTTTTGTTTGTCCGGAGCAGGGGTAAAAGACAATGGTCCCGCTTATTGAGGATCGAGCATGCCCGGCAGGCTTTTCATCATTCTTGCGCTTCTCGTCTCCGGCCCGGGCGCAGCCCACGCGACGGCCACCCTGAGCTGCAGCGCCGACGACAAGGTGCTCGAGTTCGATGCCATGGCCGTCGTTGGACACGGCCGCCATTATCCCATCGAGCAGTTCCGAGGCGAGCTGAAGCTTCGCCTGAAGGATATGCCGGAGGATCGGAAGGTCCTGACCCTGGCCGACGAGCACCTGACGCATCGGTGGCTCCTTGGGCGCGACCTGAAGCTCCTGATCTTTCAGGAGCAGCCCGGTGCGTCTTTCCCCTCGGTCGAGCTTGTGATCCAGACCCGGCGAAAGCCGGGCGAGGATGCGGACAGCGCCGGAACATACCGGTTGACGGTTCTTTTCCCTGACCCGAAGGATCCTTCCAAAACGCGGGACGTCACGGCGCAGGGCCGAGTTACCTGCTCCATCGGTTGATCCCATGGGAATCTGGCGCCCGCCCGGTCGAGGTGGACTTCGCCCGTCCCGTGCTCCGCGTGATCCTGGCGCAGCTTCCAGTTCTCGAAGCGCTAAGGCCCCTTCAGCCGGATGTGTCGGAAAGGGCGGTCCTCGGGCCGCCCTTTTTCCATGCGTCGTTCTGACGTCGCATACACGCGGCGGTCTTTGCGTTCTCCGATAGCGCCGGAGACAAAGCCCATGGACGACCACGATCAGATCGCGAAGGACTTTCAGGCAGCCGTCAATATGACGCCGGCCGAACTTGAGAGATGGCTAGAGACCGAGGAAAGCCTGTCGGTCGGCTGGACCAAGGAAGGCGAGGGCGAGTCCGTCGGTCACCGTTCCGGGCGACGTATTGTCGAGATCAACCGCAAGAAGAAAGCTGATCTCACCGACGACGACTACGGGCACATGCGCAAGGTCATCGGCTACATCCATCGCCACATGGCGCAGCGGCCCGGCGGCGACGTCAAGAACAGCCGCTGGCGCTATTCACTGATGAATTGGGGGCACGATCCGCTCAAGTAAGGCCTGAACTCAAGCCAAAGCCCGCTCCAGTTCCGCCTTGGTCATCCGCGACCGGCCTGGAATACTCCGCGTCCGCGCCCGCTCCATGAGCTGAGCTTTCGTCGTGGTCGAGGTTTGTCCGGCCCCGGTTGGTTTCTTGCGCGCGGCCGCGGCCTTCTTGGCAATATCTCC
>DATHAU010000517.1:0-19861 GCA_035296545.1 Microvirga sp. | reverse complement strand
TCGAGGGTCCGGCTGCCTTCGCCGAGCCGCAGCTCCAGGCGATAGAGGTTCGGTTCATCGGGCGACCAGGCGGCCGGACTGTCGACGCGCAGACCGATCTCGGCCTCGGCTTGTCCGGCAACAGCGATTTTCGCTTGAGCTGCAACGGCGCCGTCAGGTGCGTAAACCGTTGCTTCGATCTCGCCCTGAGGCATGCCTGCGAGCAGGATCCGGACGCGCACATCCCCGGTTGCGAGATCCGACGATATGGCGCCGCGGGTCACATGCTGCGGGCTGCGGGCTTCCAGGCGGACGGACTGCCAGATGCCCCCGAGGGGGCCGTACCAGCTCTGCTTGCCGTGCGGAACCTCCGGAAAGGGGGCGTCCGGGTAGAGATCGGCCTCGCTCGAGGGAAGGGTCACGCGAACCTCGAGCTCGTGCTCGCCTTGAAGATCCGTTCCGAGAACGAACTCGAACGGCAGATAGCCGCCCTCGTGTGTTCCGATCAGCTTGCCGTCCAGGCTCACTTCGGCCAGATGGTTTACCGCACCGAAGCACAGGGCGATCTGTCGGCCGGCCCAGTCCTGGGGAATGGTGAAGCTCTTGCGGTAGAGAGCCGTACCGCTTGCATGCCGCATGTCGTCGAACAGCGCCTGCCAGGGGGCAGGCACGCGGGCGATGCGCCAGGCGTCCTCGCCCTCGACCTGGAAGTCCCAGGCGCCGTCGAGCGAGAGGATTGCTCTTTCGCCGGGGCTCAATTGCGCGGTGCTCTCCAGAGCGGATGCTTTGAATACCAGGGTCATCGGACAGCCTCGAAATCGGAAAGGGCTCTTGGAGGAGGTGATGGGCTCCCGCCCAACGAAGCGGACGCACCTCATGGCGGATGCATTGCACTTTTAGTTATTTTATTATCAACGTAAAGACACATCTGAAGCGAAGCCGATTAAGGCCGGTCAGCCTGATTCAGGCTGACCGATGGGCCGCCGGGGCAAGAGCATACACACGATTGCCGCAGTCCTTCCAAGCCCCAATGATCACCTGGGCTTCCCTGAGGCTGTAGAAGATCCAACTATTCACCAGGGAGCGCGACGTGGCGGCAGGGGATCTACGGTCCACGCCATCCGATCGCAGAGACGTTGCAGAAGCTCCAGCTTCTGCGGGGCGTATTGCTCGTCGCTCCAGCGGTTGACGGTTTCGCCCGGATCGACCGCAAGATCGTAGAGCTCGCCGAGCTCTTCTCCGTGGAAGGCCACAAGCTTGTGGCGGTCCGTCCGCACCATTGTGGCATGGGGAGAAGGGTCACGGTGCCAAGGCATGGCGTTATAGTATTCACAGTAGACGTCGTCGCGAGGGCCCCGCGGATCCGGCGCCGCGGCCTTGCCCGTCAGAAGCGGCCAGAAGGATCTGCCCTGCATCCCGGGATAGGGGAGCACGCCCGCGGCGTCGAGGAATGTGGCTGCGACATCGACCAGCTCGGTAAGGGTTTCGACCCGCCGCCCCTTCTGGCTTGAGACATGAGGTCCGGCGACGATCAGGGGTACATGGACTGCGGGCTCGTAGAAATACGGTCCTTTGAGGTAGATGCCGTGATCGCCCAGCATCTCGCCATGGTCTGACATGAACACGACCAGCGTGTTGTCGAGCTGACCCGTGCGTTCGAGCGCATCGACCAACCTGCCCACCTGATCGTCGATCAGGTTGCACATGGCCCAATACGCCGCCCTGACGAGCCGGTGATCGTCATCTGCCATGGCGCTGAACGGATAACCCGCCTTGCCGCCATAGGCCTTCCGGTGATCGATCGATTGATACACCGGCTTGCCGTCGAGCTCGCCTGGTTCATAAGCCGGAAGCGGAATCTCCGCCAGGCGGTTGAGGTAGGGCTCCAGGTACTCGATCGGCGGGTCGAAGGGATGATGCGGATCGTAGAAATTGACTGAGAACAGCCATGGGTGTCGCCCGTTTGCATTGGCTTCGATGAAAGTGACCGCCTTCCGGGCGCACCATGTCGTGTGGTGGTGCTCGGTAAGGGGGCCCTCCTCCACGTGAGGCGAGCCGCGGAAAGGCTGCGGATCATAGGCGGCTCCCTGCTCGAGGAGCCAGAGATTGTATTCGTTGGTCGGCCAATTGTGGTTCGCCTTTTCCTCCGAATAGGCGACCGCCGGATGGTGCGACCAATGGAACGCGGAATAGCCGTCGTCGATCCGCCGCTCCATCCCGGGCGTCACGCTTGGATGGCAAGCGGACAGATGCAGCTTCCCCGACAATCCGCAGATATAGCCTGCATCCGCCAGAAGCCTGGTGACGAGAACCTCGTCTTCTGGAATGTCCTGGCCGTTCTGGCGCGCCCGCGTCGTTCGCGGATAGCGTCCGGTGAGAATGCTGGCGCGACTCGGGGTGCAGACGGGGCTCTGGCAAAAGGCACGCTCGAACACCACGCCCCGCGCTGCCAGGCGGTCGATGTTGGGGGTGCGCACGAAGGGATTTCCATAGCAGCCCAGCGTGTCCCAGCGCTGCTGATCGGTGCAGATCCACAGAATGTTCGGCTTGTTCATCATCGATCCGTTCGATTCTCAGGACTTCACGGCCCCGGCAAAGCCTTCAACGAGGTAGCGCTGCGCAAAGAAGAACAGCGTCACCACCGGCAGGAGCGAAAGCGTCGCTGCAGCAGCCATGCCCGGCCAGTCGGTTTCGTTCGTTCCGACGAAGGCCAGCATTCCCACGGCAAGGGTTCGCAGGTTCGGCGTCCCGAAGGTGAAGACCAGTGGAATGAGAAAGCTGTTCCACGCAAACAGGAAGGTGAGGACGGCTACGGTTGCCGTCACCGGACCCGCAAGAGGGAGCATGACCTTGAAGAAGATCGTAAAGAAGCTGGCTCCGTCGATGACGGCTGCTTCTTCCAATTCCTTTGGGATACGCTGGAAGTAGCCTGCGTAGAGGAGGATCCCAGCCGCCTGTCCGCTTCCGGCGAGGGCGAGGACCATGCCCCAACGGCTGCCGAGCAGACCGAGGCTCTGTGTGAGATCGACGACCGGGATGATGGTCATGCCGGTTGGGACGAAAATGGTAGCGCTTATGATCCCAATGATGATCCCTCGGCCGTAGAACCTGTAGCGCCCGAGAACGTAACCGGACAGGGCGCAATGGAGGACAACCAATGCCACCGTGCCAGCGGTCACCAGGATCGTGTTGATCATGTACTGGCTGAACCCAGCGGTGGACCATGCCCGCGCGTAGTTGTCCCACCGCGCGGCGCTCGGGATCAGGTTCAGCGCCTTGCTGAAGATCTCCAGAGGCTCCTTCAAGGAAGCTGAGATCAACCAAAGAAAGGGGTAGATCCAAAGCAGAGAAAGAGCCGCAAGCGCAGCGGCTGCAGTGCGTGCTCCCCATTGGAAGGCCCTTGGCGGTCGTTGCGTGGTCAGCATCATGCGGCTCTTGCGCGGCGCAGCCGCCACCCGATTGTGACCTGAAGAGCGACCAGAGCGAAGACGCAGGCCCCGAAGAACAAGGCTGCCGCCGAGGCATATCCGAGACGCGGGATGTTGGCCGCGAAGGCCTGCCGGTAGACGAAGATGTCGATGACCTCCGTAGCATAGAAGGGGCCCCCGCCCGTCAAGGTGAGCATGAGGTCGAACACGTTGGTCGCCTCCACCGCGGTGATGAGCGTGATGATCACGAGGAACGGGACGAGGAGCGGGAGCGTCACATGGCGGAACTGCTCGCCCCAGTCGGCCCCGTCGATCCGAGCAGCCTCATAGAGGTCCTTGGGGATCGTTTGGAGAGCGGCAAGCCAATAGATCAGCGTGACCCCTAGCCACTTCCATACCCAGATTCCGATCGCGCTGTAGAGAGCCAGGCCCGCCTGCCCCAAGAAGTTCACAGGGCGGTCGAGGAGACCCGATTCGAGGAGGGCGACGTTGATGGGCCCACCGGTCGGGTCGAGGATGAAGCGCATCACCACCCCGACGATCGCCCCCGTCGTGACCACCGGGAGGAAAAGGGCCGTTCGGAAGATCCTGGCGAAGGGAAGCCGCGGGCTGTTGAGAACCACGGCCAGGATGAGCGCCAGCCCGACCCGGAGTGGCACCGCAATCACAAGGAAGATCAATGTGATCCTGAATGCGTTCCAGAACTGCGGGTCGCCTGCAAGCTCGACGTAGTTTGCGAACCCGATGAAGGCTCCTTCACTGTCGAACCCATTCCAGTCGAGCAAGGAGTACCGGACACTCGCAAGGACCGGCCAGATCGTATAGGCGCCGTAGAGCAGAACAGTGGGAAGCAGGAAGAGGTAGAGCCAGCGATCTCGCCAAAGGCGCCGGCCAACCCCTTCTTTTGAGCCATCCGGCTCCGGGGCCGCGCCCAGAGCCACTTCGCTTGAGCTTGCCACAGCGTTTGGCCCTTAAGCTTTGTACTTCTCTGCCGTGTAATCCTCGCCCGCTTTCCAATTCGGGAACACCCAATCGTCGAGGCTCACCTGCACCCCTTTGTCCTTGACGACCTTGAGGGCGCGGTCGCGCTCTGCGGTGAGTTTGTCGGAGTACTGCTGGAGGGTGGCCTGCACGTTCGTCACCGCGCCGCCCATGACGCCCTGGACGATCTCTCCGAGTCCGGGAGAAACGGGCTTCATCTCCGCATAGACCTGCGCCACGTTCGGGTTCTTGATCAGAGGCTCGGGCGCGAGCCGAACGGTCTTCTTGAAGCCCTCGATCACAGCCTTGTAGGTCGGATGCACGCTGGCCCGGTCGATGGCGCTGAGATCCAGGGGCGGCTGGTCCATGCGCTCTGCAAGGCCAACGTAATAGGCATCGCTCGTGAAGGTCTGCAGGATCTTGGTGGCGGTCTCGGGATCCTCGCACTGGCTTGAGATCCAGAACTCGCCAGAGGCGGGTGCGTGATAGGTGAACGCCGGGCGATCGGCTGCGGGCACTGGGATCGAGGCAGCTCCGACGGTCTCGAGTACCTGCGGGAAGCTCCCTTTGATCACGCCGCTGTTCCAGGGACCGTCGAAGAACAGGCCGGCCTCGCCTGCCGCCCACCGGGCGCGGCCCTGCCGGGCATCGAGCGACGACGACGCGGGATGTAGGCTGCCGTCCCGTTGGAAGGACAGCAGGAACTCGACGGCTCTTACAAAAGGCTCAGTGCCGTACGCGTAGGCCCCTGTGCGCCAGTCGAACCGCCCCGCGGCGCCAGCGGTCTGGGCCAGATCCTGAACGTGGTTCGCCATACGGTTGGTGAACTGCAACGGAAGGATGACGCCGTAGGTTCTGCCCTTGGTCATCGCTTTCGCCGCCTTCAGCGTCTCATCCCAGGTGCGGGGACCGTTCAACGGGTCGAGCCCGGCCTGTTCCATCAAGGGCTTGAGCCACCACAGGCTCGTTTCGTGCTGACGGAAGGAGAAGATCGGGAAGCTGTGAGGCTTACCGTTGAAGACCGTGAGGCCCTCGAGGAGCGCCTCCTTGAGGAAGGGCGTGTTCGCGTTGAAGCTAGAGCCCAACGGCGCGAACCACCCCGCCTTGGCGAGCTGGTTGACCACGCTCAGGTCGGAGGAAATGACCGAATGAACGTCAGGCGCGCGCTTGCTGCGGAAGGCAAGCTGAAGCGCCTGCATCATATCTGACGGGTTCATCTGCGTGTAGGCAACCTTCACGCCTGGATTCTGGGCTGCGAAGGCGTCCCAGAGCTTCTGGTGAAGAGGGGCGAGCGGCGCGAACTGGTCCCACCAATCGATTGTCTTGGTGGCCTGCGCCAGGGCGGAGGAAAAGGAGCCGCCGGCAGTCACAAGGGCGCTCGTTGCAAGAGCCGTAGACAGGAAGCGGCGGCGTGAGATGCCGTTCTTGGCCCCAGCCGACACAAGGTTATCGTCACCGCCAATGAGCATGGGCTTCCTCCTATTGCGGACCCGCGGGGGTATGCGCTAAAGTTGTTTAGTTATTTTTTTAGCAGCCTAACCGGCAGTTTCGCGCCTTGCAAGGGCGAAGTGGCTCATTCGGAGACGAGAAGGGAATTCCATGGCTCGGCGAGACGCGGGCTTGTTTCAAGGCCTCACGCGGCGGGCCACAATGGCTGATGTTGCCAAGCGGGCTGGGGTGTCCCAGGCGACGGTTTCGCTCGTGATGAACGGCGTCGGGAACACCCGGATCTCCGCTGCCACTCGAGCGCGCGTGCTGCAGGCGGCCGAGGACATTGGCTACCGCGTCGGACGACGGGTGATCGGGAGCGGCGCCCTGCGATCCATCGTGATGCTGCTGGACGAGGTTTCCACAAGCCCGTTTGCGGCGACGTCGATCATCGGCGCCCAGGATTCTGCATGGCAGAGCGGCTGCGTTCTCACCGTCGTGACGACCCGGAACGACCCGATGTTGGAGGACGCCGCCCTCGATCTTTTGCTCGAGCAGCCCACCGCCGGTGTGATCTACGCCGCCATCGCCACCCGGCGGGTCACGCCTCCCGACCGGCTTCGGACCGTCCCGACGGTCCTCCTGAACTGTTACGCGGCCGATGCACACTACCCCTCCGTGATTCCCGGCAACGTCGTGGGAGCGCGCGCAGCGACCGAGGCGCTCCTGAGAGCGGGGCATCGCCGGATCGCCTTCATCAATGGGGAGACCTGGATGGATGCGGCGCGCGATCGGCTGCTAGGTTACAAGCAGGCCCTGGCCAGCTGGGACGTCGCCGCCGATCCGCGCCTTATCCGGTCGGGCAAATGGCTCCTCAACGAAGCCTATAAGGAAACCCGCGCCCTGATGGCCTTGCACGCGCCGCCCACAGCCATCTTTTGCGCGAGCGACCGCATGGCCCTCGGCTGCTACGGCGCTCTGCAGGAGATGGGGCGGCGGATCCCGGACGACGTTTCCGTCGCAGGGTTCGACGACGACTCGATCGCCCGACAGCTGTCGCCTGCTCTCACCACAATCATGCTGCCGCACGAGGAGATGGGCCGATGGTCCGTGGAGCAGCTTCTGTCCTATGAGGCGGGCGCACCCGGCAACCGGAGGAGGCCCGTAAAACTCGAGTGTCCGCTGGTCGAGCGCCAGTCCATTGCTCCGCCGCAGCTGTAAAGGGGCGGGAGGATCGTGGTCGCCCGTTGGGCCTTAAACCCTCCTGATTTCTGCCGCTTGAGAAGCGGTGAATTCACAAAACCGTCTTAGGGACAGACCCGCCTTATCGGCTGAAGCGCTGGTCGTATTCCAGGATCGCGTTCAGGAGAACCTGCGCGCCTGCGGAGCACTCCTCGAAGGTGGTGCTTTCCGCCTCGTTATGGCTCAGGCCGCCTTCGCACGGGACGAAGATCATCGTGGTCGGGGCGACCCGCGCAACATAGGCGGCGTCGTGCCCGGCGCCCGACACCATGTCGCGAGACGGCAGGCCCGCCTTTTCGGCTCCGGCCCGCACGGCCGCGATGCAATCCGGGTCGAAGCGGACTGCGGGGGAATCCCATACCTTCTTCGCCTCGGGCGTGAGGCCGATCTCCTGCGCGACGGACGGGACGGCATCCAGAAGCTTGCGCTCCATCTCGTCGAGAACCGCATCGTCCGGGTGGCGGAAATCCACCGTGAAGAAGACGTGGCCGGGGATCACATTGCGCGAATTGGGCTTCACCTCCACAAGGCCGACCGTGCCCACCGCGAGAGGCGCATGGTCCAGGGCGATCTGGTTCACCTGCTCGATGATCCGCGCTGCCCCCAGGAGAGCGTTTGCGCGCAGGCTCATGGGGGTGGAGCCCGTATGGGCTTCCCTGCCGGTGAGTTCGACCTCGTACCAGCGCATCCCCTGGACGCCGGTGACGATGCCCACCACCTTCTGCTCCGCCTCGAGGATCGGGCCCTGCTCGATATGAAGCTCGAACATGGCGCCGAACTTCACCGAGCCGGGGGCCGCCTCGCCCCGATAGCCGATGCTCTGGATGGCGTCCGCGAAGGTGACGCCCTGGCGGTCCTGGCGGCTGTCCGCGAAAGTCCGGTCGAAGACGCCGGCATAAACGCCGGAGCCGAGCATGGCGGGGGCAAAGCGCGAGCCCTCTTCGTTCGTCCAGTTGACGAGCATGAGGGGCGCATTGGTTTCATAGCCGAGGTCGTGAAGCGTGCGCAGGACCTCCAGGCCTCCGAGAACCCCGAGGACGCCGTCGAACTTGCCGCCGGTGGGCTGGGTGTCGAGGTGACTGCCGATCGCAACGGGCGCCACATCGCTCCGCTTGCCCGGCTTGAAGGCGAACATGTTGCCGACCTGGTCCACGGTGACGCTGCAGCCAAGGGCTTCGCACTGGCTGCGGAACCAGTCGCGGATCTGCCGGTCGAGGTCGGTGAGCGTGAGCCGGCAAATGCCGCCTTTCGGCGTGCCGCCGATCTGCGCCGTATCCATGAGGCTGTCCCACAGGCGCTGGGGGTTGATGGTGAGGTTCTGCATGGTCCGATCCCGTGATGGCGATGGCTGCTCCCCCTGCGGCGAAAGGGCTCCCCGGCGCGAAGGGAGCATGACGCCGAACAAGGGGAGACAGGCGGAAGCGACGGTCAGCGCGCGATGGCTTGCGGCGCGGTCCTGGCTTTCCAGAGGCGCTGCGCTTCGGCGAAAGCCGGGAGCGGGCGGCGGGAGACGAAGCGGCCCTGGCCGCGCTCGGCCCTGACCTGGCCGCTCTCGGCCGCCAGGCGGCCCCGAAGGTAAACCTTGGCCGGAATGCCGGTGAGCTCGTAACCCTCGAAGACGTTGTATTCGATGCGGCTGACCTGGGTCTTGGCCGAGATCGTTTTCGTAGCCGTCGGGTCCCAGATCACGATGTCCGCGTCCGCGCCCGGCATGATGACGCCCTTTTGCGGATACATGTTGAGGATGCGGGCGGAGTTGGCGGAGGTGACGGCGACGAACTCGTTCGGCGTGAGCCGCCCGGAATTCACGCCCGCGCTCCAGAGCACCGGCATCCGGTCCTCGAGCCCGCCCGTTCCATTCGGGATGTTGCGGAAATCACTCAGGCCCATGCGCTTCTGCTCCATCGTGAAGGAGCAATGGTCCGTGGCGACCACCTGAAGCGAGCCTGCCTGCAGGCCGGCCCAAAGGCTGTCCTGGTGCGATTTGGGCCGGAAGGGCGGGGACATCACCCGCTGGGCCGCATGGTCCCAACTCCGGTTGAGATAGTCGCTCTCGTCGAGCACGAGATGCTGGATCAGCGGCTCGCCGAAGACCCGCTTGCCTTCCGCCCGGGCGCGGGCAATGGCCTCGTGCGCAGGCTTGCAGGAGGTGTGGACGATGTAGAGGGGGCAGCCCGCCATGTCGGCGATCATGATGGCGCGGTTTGCGGCCTCCCCTTCCACCTCGGGCGGGCGGGAATAGGCATGGAACTCGGGGCCGGTCTTGCCCTGCGCGATGTACATGTCCTGCATCTGAGCGACCACGTCGCCGTTCTCGGCATGCACGAGGGCGGTGGCGCCGAGTTCGGCGCAGCGCTTGAAGGAGCGGAAGAGGACGTCGTCATCCACCATCAGGGCGCCCTTGTAGGCCATGAAATGCTTGAAGGTGTTCACCCCGTGGGTGTTGACGATTTCACCCATCTCGCGCTCGACCTCATCGGACCACGAGGTGATCGCGAGGTGATAGGAGTAGTCGCCCGCCGCCTTCTCGGACTTGTGGCGCCAGTCGCGATAGGCGTCGACAAGGGACTGGCCCGGGCCCGGAATGCAGAAATCCACGATCGTGGTGGTGCCGCCCGAGAGGGCCGCCTTGGTCCCCCACTCGAAATCATCCGCCGACACGGTTCCCATGAACAGGAGCTCCATGTGGGTGTGCGGATCGATGCCGCCCGGCATGACGAGAGCGCCACCGGCGTCGACCACGTCGGCTCCTGCCGGGGCTTCGAGGTTCTCGCCGACGGCGATGATCCGTTCGCCATCCACCAGCACATCGGCGCGTCGGCTCAGATCGGCGTTCACGACGGTTCCGCCGCGGATGAGAAGGGCCATGGTGATCTCCCCTGATTGTTCTTGGGCGATGAATGATGGGAAATTCCCCTCCCGTTTCGACGGGAGGGGAATTTCAGCTTCGATCACATCTTCGCGTCGACGACCGCGTGGCTCCAGGCGCCTTCCGGCTTCTTGGTGATCACCGGCGAGTCGCCGCCGGAAGACAGCAGGGTCGCTACCGTGCGGTCGAAATCGGCCGGGTCGAGCTTGCCCTTGCCGGAGGTTTCCAGGAGCTTGGCGATCTCGCCCGCCATGCGCTTCTGGTGCTTCTCGGTCTGAGCGCCCGAGGCATCGTTGTCCAGCACGATGGTGGCCGCCTCGTCCGGGCGCTGGCGCACGTAATCCCAGCCTTTCTGCGAGGCCGCGACGAACTTCGCCATCTTGGACACGAAGGCGGGATCCTTCAGCTTGTCCTGCATCACGTAGAGGCCGTCCTCCAGCGTCGCGACGCCCTGATCCTCGTACTTGAAGACCACGAGCTGCTCCGGCTTGAAGCCGGCGTCGATGACCTGCCAGTATTCGTTATAGGTCATCGTCGAAATGCAGTCGGCCTGCTTCTGGATGAGCGGGTCGACATTGAAGCCCTGCTTCAGCACCTTCACGCCCCCGGCCGACCCGTCGGTCTTGTACCCGAGCTTGGACATCCAGGCGAGGAACGGATACTCGTTGCCGGAGAACCACACGCCGAGGGTGCGGCCCTTCAGGTCCTGCGGCGCCTTGATGCCGGTCTCCGCGCGGCAGGTGAGCATCATGCCGGATTTCTTGAACGGCTGGGCGATGTTGACGAGCGGCACGCCCTTCTCGCGGGCAGCGAGGGCGGACGGCATCCAGTCCACGATCACGTCGGCGCCACCGCCGGCGATGACCTGGGGCGGCGCGATATCCGGGCCGCCCGGCTTGATCGTCACGTCGAGGCCGGCTTCCTTGTAGAAGCCCTTGTCCTTGGCGACGAAATAGCCTGCGAACTGGGCCTGCGTGACCCATTTGAGCTGGATCGTCACCTTCTCCGCCTGAGCGAAGGCGGTGCTCGTAAAGCCGAGGGCGAGCGCCCCTGCCAGTAGTGTGGTTCTGATCACTCTCTTCTCTCCTCCAAAACGCCGCCCGCTTCCCTTATGCGCGGTACGACGGATGCCAAAAGGTTACGCTGCGCTCGATGAGGGCGACAAGGCCGTAGAACGTGGAGCCGGCAATGGCCGCCAGCGCAATCTCCGCCCAGACCATGTCGAGGGACATGCGGGCGACCTCGATCGAGATGCGAAAGCCCATGCCGACGATCGGCGTGCCGAAAAACTCCGCCACGATGGCGCCGATCAGGGCCAGGGTCGAATTGATCTTCAGGGCGTTGAAGATGAACGGCAGAGCCACCGGAAGCCGAAGCTTCACCAGGTCCGTCCAATAGCCTGCCGCATAGGAGTGCATGAGGTCCCGCTCGAGCCGGCCCGCAGCGGAGAGGCCGGCAACGGTGTTCACGAGCATGGGAAAAAACGTCATCACCACCACGACCGCCGCCTTGGACGGCCAGTCGAAGCCGAACCACATCACCATGATGGGCGCAATGCCGATCACCGGGAGGGCCGAGACGAAATTGCCGAGCGGCAGAAGGCCTCGCCGCAGAAAGGGGATCCGATCGGCAAGGATGGCCACAAGGAAGCCCGAGAGGCACCCCATGGCATAGCCGGACAGAACGGATTTGAGGAAGGTCTGAATGAAATCGTCCCGCAGCACGGGCAGCGAGGACACGAAGCGGCTTGCGATGGCCGAGGGTGCGGGCATGAGCACGGAGGGAACCCCCGCCCCGACGACCACAACCTCCCAGAGGAAGAAGAGGAAGGCCCCGAAGAGCACCGGCACCGCAAGCCAGGTGAGGCGGCGAACCGTGGCGTCCTTGGGGCGCAGGTGGGACAGGCCGCTCAAAGCCATCCCGGCGGCGATCCAGAGAACCGCGACCAGGGCCCAGAAGCTCGCCCCCGCCTGGCCCGCGACGGTCGGACGATGCACGAGGGCGAGGGCAAAGAGGCACCCGAGGATCGCAAGCGGCGTGAAGATCGTGGCGCGGCGGGTGGCGTTCATGCGGGGCGCGCCCCCATGCTGCGGTTCAGAACGCGCTCCGCGAGGCTCACGGCCGCCACAAGGGTGGAAGCGAGGATCGCCGCCCCGAACAGCGCCGCCCAGATCTGGATCGTCTGCCCGTAATAGGAGCCTGCCAGGAGCCGCGCTCCGAGCCCCGCCTGGGCCCCGGTGGGCAGTTCGCCGACGATGGCGCCGATCAGGCTGATGGCCACGGCCACTTTCAATCCCGCGAACAGGTAGGTCAGCGACGCAGGCAGGCGCAGCTTCCAGAACGTCTGCGACAGCGAGGCCGAATAGGTACGCATGAGATCCCGCTGCATGGGATCCGGCGACGTGAGCCCTTTCACCATGCTGATCGTCACGGGAAAGAAGCAGAGATAGGCGGAGATGATCGCTTTGGGAAAAAGTCCGGTGATGCCGATGGAGCCCAGCACCACGATGATGATCGGCGCAATGGCGAGGATCGGGATCGTCTGCGAGGAGATGATCCAGGGCATGAGGCTGCGTTCGAGGGTTTTCACATGAACGATGAGCACCGCGAGCACGATGCCGAGCAGGGCGCCCAGACCGAAGCCGAGGAGCGTGGAGGACAGGGTCACCCAGGCATGGAACAGAAGGTTGCGCCGGGACGTGATGGGGATGTCGAACACCGTCTTCTTCAGCTCGACGAGGATCTGGTGGGGCGCCGGCAGGAGCGGCCGTTCCTGCTCCATCGTCGCCATAAGGATCTCGCCCGTCGAGCGCTGCTCGCCGGCCCGCCCGGCCGCATCCACCACGCCCTGCCAGTTCATGAGGATGGCGCCCGCATACCAGAGCGCGACGATCGCCAGCACGACCGCGAGGACAGGTCCGGCATTTCCCTGCTGGCCGAGCCGGGCCGCTTTTCGAGGGGCGGGGCGGGCGGACAAGCCCAGGGCCTCAGTCGTCATAGGAATGCCCTGCTCTCAAGCCCTCGCGGACCCTGTGGGCGATCTTCAGAAATTCCGGCGTCTCGCGGATCTCGAGCTTGCGCTCGCGGCCTAGAACGCTCGCGTCGATCACGTCGATGATGCGCCCCGGGCGGGGAGACATCACGACGATCTTCGAGGAAAGGAAAACCGCCTCCGGAATGGAATGGGTGACGAAGAGGACCGTCTTGCGGGTTTTGTCCCAGAGCCGGAGGAGCTGCTCGTTCAGGTGGTCCCGCACGATCTCGTCGAGGGCCCCGAACGGCTCGTCCATGAGGAGGAGCTTCGGATCGAATGAGAGGGCGCGGGCAATGGAGGCGCGCTGCTGCATCCCGCCTGAGAGCTGCCAGGGAAACTTGTTCTCGAAGCCCTTCAGGTTGACGAGTTCGAGCTGGCGCTGCGACCGCTCCCGCCGCTCGCCCTTTGAGAGGCCGAAGATCTCAAGCGGCAGTTCGACGTTCTTTCGGATCGTGCGCCAGGGATACAAGGCCGGGGCCTGAAAGATGAACCCGTAGTCGCGGCGCAGCCGGGCCTCGCTCGGGCTCACGCCATTCACGAGGATATGGCCGCCATCGGGCTGCTCGAGATCCGCGATGACCCGAAGAAGCGTCGTCTTCCCGCAGCCGGAAGGCCCGATGAAGGAAACGAACTCGCCTTCGGCAATCTGCAGGTCTACGTCGGACAGGGCGTAGACCGGACCGTCGGCGGCCTCGTAGGTGAGGGACAACCCCCGAATGTCGACCACCGGAGCATGAGCAGGATTTCCGGCAGGCCTCGCCCCAGGGGCCGGCAGGCCGGATCCTTCGCCGCTTCCCGCAAAATCGTTCGTGACGCGCTTTAGCACTGTTGCGTATTCTCCGGGCGCAGGGGTGTCATCATCCTAAGCAAGAAACGTGCCTTTCCCGGTCCTGCGGGGCTGTCCGAGAGGGCCGCCATAGGCCGGTGCCCTGTTCCTCAGCATCATGCCGTTCCTTTCAGCACATCGCCGATGGTGCCCACGATCTCGTCGATCTGCCCTTTCGAAACGATGAGGGGAGGCGAGAGGGCGATGATGTCGCCGGTGGTGCGGATCAGCACGCCCCGCTCGAAGCATTCCAGGAATGCCGAAAAGGCCCGTTTGGTCGGCTCGCCGGGAAGCGGCTCCAGTTCGATGGCGCCGACCAAGCCGATATTGCGTACGTCGACCACGTGCTTCGTTCCCTTGAGCGAGTGGAGCGCCTGCTCCCAGTAGGGCGCCAGTTCCGCAGCCCGGGTGAGCAGGCCCTCCTCGGCGTAAGTATCCAACGTAGCAAGCCCCGCAGCGCAGGCCAAGGGGTGCGCCGAATAGGTGTAGCCGTGAAAGAACTCGATCAGATGCTCGGGTCCGGTCATGAAGGCGTCGTGGATCTCGGACTTCACGAACACCGCGCCCATCGGGACGACGCCGTTGGTGATGCCCTTGGCGGTGATCATGATGTCGGGGATGACGTCGAAGTAGTCGGCCGCGAAGGGGGTTCCCAGACGGCCGAAGCCGGTGATGACCTCGTCGAAGATGAGCAGGATGCCGTGCTTGTCGCAGATCTCGCGCAGGCGTTTGAGATAGCCTTTCGGCGGAATCAGAACCCCTGTGGAGCCTGCGACAGGCTCGACGACGACCGCCGCGACGGTGGAAGCGTCGTGCAGCGTGACGATGCGCTCCAGATCCTCCGCCAGTTCGACGCCGTGCTCCGGTTCGTTCCTGGCGAAGGCGTTGCGGGCGGGATCGTGGGTATGGCGCAGATGATCGACCCCGGAGAGCAGCGTTCCGAACATCTTGCGGTTGGACACGATGCCGCCGACCGAGATGCCGCCGAAATTGACGCCGTGGTATCCGCGCTCGCGGCCGATGAGCCGCGTCCGGGAGCCCTGGCCCTTCACGCGGTGATAGGCGAGGGCGATCTTGAGAGCCGTCTCGACCGATTCCGAGCCTGAATTGGTGAAGAACACATGATCGAGCCCCTCGGGGGAGATCTGCGCCAGCCGCGAGGCGAACTCGAAAGCCTTGGGATGGCTCATTTGGAAGGCGGGTGCGTAGTCGAGTTCAGCGACCTGGCGCTGCACGGCCTCGACGATCTTCGGTCGCCCGTGGCCGGCATTCACGCACCACAGGCCTGCGGTTCCGTCGAGGATCGCCCGGCCGTCGTCGGTGTAATAGTGCATGTCCTGAGCGCCTGCGAGAAGCCGCGGCGCTTTCTTGAACTGCCGGTTGGCCGTGAACGGCATCCAGAACGCGGCGAGATCGTTCGGGATCGGACGTTTCATGGGCACGACATTCATGGTTCAGTCCTCCAGGGGCCAGATGCTTCTTCATTCTGGCGTATCGGTGATGGGATGCCCTTGCGGGATGCCCTTGCGGGATGCACTTGCGGGATGCACTTGCCGGAGCAAACCTTCACACCATAAGGTCCGCCAAGGGAGCGGTGTGAAAGAGGTGAGCGGTGGCTGACGAGATAGGGATGAGCGGGCGCACGTCTCCGCGCAAGACCCGAACAGGCGAAGCGAACACGCAGCGCATCCTCGATGCGGCGCTTGAAGTCTTTGCGGCTTACGGATTCCAGGGGGCTCGAATCGACCAGATCGCCATTGCGGCGGGTCTCTCGAAGCCGAACCTCCTTTATTACTTCCGTACGAAGGAGGCTCTTTATACCGCGGTTCTCCGGCGAACCCTCGACATGTGGCTGGAGCCCCTGCAGGAGCTCGACTCCCTGACCGACCCCCGGGTGGCCCTGAGCGCCTACATCACCCGCAAGCTCGACTATTCCCGCAGCCATCCGACGGCCTCGCGCCTGTTTGCCATGGAAATGCTGCAGGGCGCCCCGCATCTGGGCTCGGCTCTCGTGGGCAACCTGAGCTGCCTGGTGGAGGTCAAGTCCCGCATCATCGAGGGCTGGATTCGCGAGGGCCGGCTGCGTCCGGTCGATCCCAAGCATTTCATCTTCGCGATCTGGGCGACCACGCAGCATTATGCCGACTTCAGCACCCAGATCCGCGCCCTCACGGGCAAGGGCCTCGAGGAGGACGACTTCTACGAGAGCACCCGAGCCATGCTGTCCAGCATCCTCCTCGACGGCGTGCTGCCGCGGGGGGGCGAACCGCAGGACGTTTGAGGTGGACATGCCGGCAACTCCCTCCGTACCGATCGGCATACGGAAACGGCGCCGGGAACCTGGCGCCGTCTTGCATTTCACTCCGCAGGCTCGAGGGGTTCAAGAGGTTTCTTGGCCGTCGCCTGGGGATTGTTGGGGTGCTGGGTCCAGTTGAGGTAGGAGCCGTCCACCAGCCGGCCGGTCCGGCGGTCCAGCTCGTTCACGAGAGGCTCCATGGTGATGCAGTTCTCGATGGGGCAGATGCTGGCGCACAGATTGCACCCCACGCACTCCTCGTCGATCACTTCGAAATGGCGGACGCCGTTGACCAGGTGGGTGATGGCCTGGTGCGAGGTGTCCTCGCACGCCACATGGCAGCGTCCGCACTTGATGCACAGATCCTGATCGATCCTCGCCTTTACCGCATAGTTGAGGTTGAGGTACTGCCAGTCGGTAACGTTCGGCACCGCCGCGCCGACGAAATCGGACAGCCTGGCATAGCCACGCTCGTCCATGAACGCCTCGAGCCCTGTGATCATCTCCTGGACGATCTTGAAGCCGTAGACCATGGCTGCCGTGCAGACCTGCACCGTGCCGCACCCCAACGCCATGTACTCCGCGGCGTCCCGCCAGGTCTCGATGCCGCCGATCCCTGACATCGGCAGGCCGCGGGTTGCGGGCGAGCGGGCAATCTCCGCCACCATGTTGAGGGCGATGGGCTTCACCGCCGGGCCGCACATGCCGCCATGGGTGGCCTTCCCGTCCGTATGGGGGGACGGGATCATCCGGTCGAGATCGACCCCGACGATGGAGTTGATC
The DNA here is from genome assembly GCA_035296545.1 of Microvirga sp. Classification (GTDB taxonomy): domain Bacteria; phylum Pseudomonadota; class Alphaproteobacteria; order Rhizobiales; family Beijerinckiaceae; genus Microvirga. Next base: position 2,995 of record DATHAU010000517.1, on the reverse strand, counting down.
GTGTTGATGAGAGACACCGCATCCGCCCCGCCGCGCTTTGCCGCCTCCGCAGGCTTGCGGATATCGGAGATGTTAGGCGTGAGCTTCACGATCACCGGCATGCGCGAGTGCGTCTTGCACCAGCGGGTGACCATTTCGACATATTCCGGCACCTGGCCGACCGCTGCGCCCATCCCGCGTTCGGACATGCCGTGGGGACAGCCGAAGTTCAGCTCGACCCCGTCCGCCCCCGTGGCCTCGACCCTTGGAAGGATCCGTTTCCAGGCCTCTTCCTCGCAGGGCACCATGAGGGAGACGACGATGGCCCGGTCGGGCCACCGGCGCTTCATCTCGGCGATTTCCTGGAGGTTCACCTCCAGGGGACGGTCGGTGATGAGCTCGATGTTGTTGAAGGCGGTAACGCGGCGATCGGCCCCGTGCACCACGCCGTAGCGCGGACCGGAGACATTGACGACGGGAGGTCCCTCCTCGCCGAGAGTTTTCCAGACGACGCCGCCCCATCCGGCGCGGAAAGCGCGCTCGATGTTGTAGGCCTTGTCGGTGGGAGGCGCGGAGGCGAGCCAGAACGGATTCGGTGACTTGATGCCGCAGAAGTTGACGCTGAGATCGGCCATGGACCCGTACCCCTTATTCCGCCGCCATGGGCACGAAGCCCTGGAGCGCCCGATTGATCGACAAGGCTGCCTGCTTTCCGTCCTCGACGGCCACCACCGTCAGATCCCGCCCGCCGGCAGCGCAATCGCCTCCTGCCCAAACGCCGGAAAGGGAGGTGCGGCGCTCGGGGTCTACGGCAATGCGGCCGGATTCGAGCTCGAGCACCTCGCTCGATCCGCCAAGGGCCGCGGGCATGAAAAGCTGGCCGATGGCTTTGAAGAGCTGATCGGCCGGAAGCTCGAAGGTCTCGCCGGTATCCACGAGCCGTCCATCTCTTCCGGCCGTTACCGCAAAGGCGACGGAGCGGAGAACGCCGTCCTGGCCGTGAACCGCAGCCGGACGGGCCCAATGGCGAACCACGACGCCGTTGGTGAGGGCGAGTTCCTGCTCATAGCGGCTCGCGCCCATCTGCTCCGCGCCGCGGCGGTAGACGACGGTGACTTCCTCGGCCCCCAGCTTCTTCGCCTGCACGGCGGCGTCGATGGCCGTCATGCCGCCGCCGATCACCACCACGCGGCGGCCGATCGGCAGGGTGGAGAGATCCGGTGACTGGCGTAAGGCTTCGATGAACGCCACCGCGTCCTCCACGCCGCGCAGACCCCCGTCGTCGATCCCAAGGGCGTTCACGGCCTGAAGGCCCAGGCCCAGGAAGACGGCGTCGAAATCGCGGCGCAGATCGGCCAGGGTAAAGTCGCGTCCGACCGCCTGCCCGCAGCGAAGCTCGATGCCGCCGACGCCCAGGATCCAGTCCACTTCGGCCTGGGCGAAGCTGTTCGTGGACTTGTAGGAGGCGATCCCATGCTCGTTGAGGCCGCCCGGCTTCTGCCTGGCGTCGAAAACCACCACGTCATAGCCGAGCGTCGCGAGCTTGTGGGCGCAGGAGAGACCGGCAGGACCGGCGCCGGCCACGGCGACGCGCTTGCCCGTTCGGGAGCCCTGCCGGTAAAGCTGCCGGCCGGAGGCCATCACCGCATCGGTCGCGTGGCGCTGCAACTGGCCGATGATCACCGGCTGGCCCTCGGCATCGTTGCGCACGCAGGCCTCTTCGCACAGGGTCTCAGTAGGGCAGACCCGGGCGCACATGCCGCCGAAGATGTTGGCATCGAGGATCGTCTTGCCGGCGCCCTGAGCGTTTCCCGTGGCGATCTGCCGGATGAAAAGGGGGATGTCGATGCTTGTCGGGCAGGCTGTGACGCAGGGCGCGTCGTAGCAGAACAGGCAACGCTCCGCCGCCACCCGCGCTTCATGCCGATCGAGAGGCGCATGAAGATCGGAAAAGGCTTGGTCATAGGCGCCAGAGGCAAGCCGAGCCGCGCAAATGTCCGGTGCTGAAGTCATAAATCCTCCGGCCCGCCCTCAGGCGGGTCTTCCCAGGCTGTCGATCCGTACCCTCCGGCCTGCCTCTCAAGGGGCAGGCTCATGATTTGACCATCTGATCAAAGCTCTTGAAAACTGTCAAACACGGCGTGTGGGGTCGGGGACGGCGACCGACACTCGACCATTACTTGGAAGGAGAGAGCAGCCCGAGGCCGTTTCACCCGCCCTTCGCGCCTGCCCGGGATGCCAAGCGCAGGCTTCTCCCCAGGGCGCGCTCAAGGTTCGAGCGTATAGACGAGCTTCGAGGCTGTTTGACGCAAGAACCCATCGAAGGATCGGGAGCGCCTTCCCTTGGCGGTTAAGGTCGCGTCAAGTTCCGCCCGACCAGGCCAAAGCTTTCGAGGATGCCCCGGTTGGCGATCCTGCGGCATTCAGCCGGATGATCGCCGAAACACCGACGGGCCTGGACCCCGGCATCCGGGATGAAGCTCGCCCTCGGCGCAATGGAGGGCCGGTCGAGCCCGGCCCTCCATCGGGGCGCGGGGAGGCCGGGCGGACAACCGCAGCGATATGTGCCGGTGCCCGGCGATCATCCGGCGCATCACTCGGGGATGTCGCCCGGGGCAAGCGGCACGATGGGCGCGACGGGGCGCTCCGGGCGGGATCGCGCCAAGGTGGAGTTGGGACCGAACGCTGCCGCCACACGGGACGCCGCCACAAAAATTCTTCTCATCATGCCCATCGTCGTCCTCTCGGAGGCACCGCTGACGGCACAGAGATGATTTCCGCCCAATGTTCCATTTAATGGAACTCGTTTCCACGTTATAATTCCGTAGGACAAGAGCATCGCTCCAGAACGGATTGACAGGGGCTGGCTCTGTACCTTAATGTGGAAACATGTTCCATCATACGAAACAATGGCAGGCCTGATGATCTCTGGAGGCGGGATTCCGGCAAAAGACTTGTCCCTGCTCGAGGCGGCTGCCCCTGTTCAGGAGGTCGGGCGCGAGATTCCCGGCGCGCA
>DATHAU010000516.1:0-5205 GCA_035296545.1 Microvirga sp. | reverse complement strand
CATGAACAAGTTTGAGCGCAGTGGCGGCGAGGCCGTCGTGCAATATCTCGACAGCAACCTTCGGGTCATCAAGCCCGGGGCCTTCGTGCGCTGCGCCGTCACCGGGCAGCCGATCCCCCTCGACGAGCTGAAGTACTGGAGCGTGGAGCGCCAGGAGGCCTATGCCTCGCCGGAGGCCGTGATGGTGCGCGTCACCGGCAAGGCCGCGCCCTCGCGCTAGACGTGAAAAAGAGGCAGAAGCCTCACGCCCCGCGCCGGCTCTCCCGGATGCGGCCGAGGATGAGATCCCGCAGGCCCGCCTCGTCCTCCAGGTAGAGCCGTACCGGCAGGCTCGTCAGCTCCGGCCAGGTTTCGACGTTCGCGATCCGCACCAGGTCCTTCTCCGTGGTGACGGGCTGAAGGCCCTGTTGCTCCGCCTCGGCCTTGAGGCCCGCGAGGTCGGCTTCCGTATAGGGGTGATGGTCCGGGAAGGGGCGCGCCGCCTCCACCGCCGCGCCGCAGGCGCGCAGGGTCTCGAAGAACTTGTCCGGCCGCCCGATGCCGGCAAAAGCCAGCACCCGCCGCCCGCGCAGGGCCCGGGCCGCGGCGGGGTCCGGCATGAGCCCGGCCCGGAAGACGCGCCTGCCGCGCCGCTCCGCCTCGCGGGCGACCGCCTCGCCGCCCGCGCCGCCGCCGATCACCAGCACCGCGTCGAGTGCGGGCCATTGCGCCTCCATGGGGGCGCGCAGGGGGCCGGAGGGCAGGACAAGGCCGTTGCCGATGCCGGTCGCCCCATCCACCACCGCAAGGGCGCAGTCCTTCAGCAGCGAGGGGTTCTGGAGGCCGTCGTCCATGACCACGACGGTCGCGCCGATCCCGTGGGCGAGCCGCGCTCCGGCGGGGCGGTCGCGGGAGACGACCGCCGGGGCCGAGCGGGCGAGCAGCAGGGGCTCGTCGCCCACGTCCGCCGCCCGGTGATGGGGCTCCACCCGCAGGGGGCCGGAAAGCGTGCCGCCGTAGCCCCGGGACAGGAAGGCCGGGCGCTCCCCCGCGCCCGCGAGCATTCCCGCCACCGCAAGGGCGGTGGGCGTCTTGCCCGCGCCCCCGAGGGTGAAGTTGCCGATGCACACCACCGGGAGCGGGGCCCGCTCGCCGGGCCGTCCCATCCGCCGCCCGGAGACGGAGCCGTAGATCAGGCCTGCCGGGCGCAGCAGACGGGCCAGGAGGGATGGTTCGGCCTGCCACCAGAAGGCGGGCGGGCGCATCAGCGGCGGCCCCCGAGCTTCGCCTGCACGATGAACGGCTCGATGGACTGCATGGTGCGGTCCACCGCGCCCCCGAGGGCATGGACCGCCTCGGAGGCGGCCCGCGCCATGTCGCGGGTCAGGGCGGTGTCGGTGAGAAGCCCGCTCACCGCCCGGGCGAGGGTAGCGCTGTCCTCCACCATCAGGGCGCCCCGGGCCTCGTCGATGGCCCCGTAGATCTCGGCGGCCGTATGCACATGGGGTCCGTGCAGGATCGCGGAGCCGAGCTTGGCCGGCTCGATGGGGTTGTGGCCGCCGATGGGAACCAGGGTGCCGCCCATGAGCACCACCGGGGAGAGGCGGTAGAACAGGCCCATCTCGCCCACCGTGTCGGCCACGTACACGTCCGTCCCGCGCTCGGGCTGCATCCCCTCGGACCGGCGGGCGGCGCTGAGGCCCGCCTGTTCGGCGATCCCTGCGACCTCCGGCCCGCGATGGGGGTGGCGGGGCGCGATAATGGTGAGCAGGTTGGGGTGGCGCCTGGCGAGCGCCCGGTGCACGGCCACCACCACCCCGTCCTCGCCCGGATGGGTGCTGGCGGCAAGCCAGAGGGGCCGCCCCGCCACGAGGCCCGAGAGCTGCGCCACCGCCCGCGGGTCGGCCGGGGGAGGGGCCGCGTCGAACTTGAGGTTGCCCGCCATCAGCACCCGGGGCGCGCCGAGGCGCGCCAGGCGCTCCGCGTCCTCCTGGGTCTGGGCGAGGCACAGGGCGAAGCGTTCGAGCAGCGAGCCGATCACCCGGGGCATCTTCTGCCAGCGGCGGAAGGAGCGGTCCGACATGCGGGCGTTGACGAGGACGAGGGGGATGCTCCGCTCGTCGAGGGCCATCACCGTGTTGGGCCAGATCTCGGATTCCGCCACCAGGGCGAGGTCGGGCTGCCAGTGGTCGAGGAAGCGCCGGACGTAGCGCGGCACGTCCACGGGCACGAACTGGTGCGTCGCCCCGGGGGGCAGCCGCCGGGCGATGAGGGACGCGGAGGTGCGGGTGCCGGAGGTGACCAGCACGGACAGGCCCCGCTGCGTCAGGCGCTCCACCACGGGCAGCAGGGACAGGGATTCGCCGATGCTCGCCCCATGCACCCAGATCAGGTGGCCGTCGGGGCGCTGCCGGCCGGGATAGCCCTGGCGCTCCCCGAGGCGGCTGCGCTCCTCGCGCCCCCGGGTCTGCCGCCAGTAGAGCAGGCCGAGCACGGCAGGCTCCAGGGCGGCGGTGGCGGCGCGGTAGGCCCGGAAGGCGAGGGGCAGGCTCATGCGTGCGAGCCTTCCAGCAGGGCCGGGCTCGCCTTGGCGCCGGGATCGCGGGAGCCCACGAGGGCATAGGCCCGGGCGTGAACCGCGTCGAGCTCCCGCTCCACCTGCCGCCTCAGGGCTTCCAGGGCCTGCGCATCCGCGTCGCGGGGCACCGGGATCGGATCGCCCAGCACCATGGCGCCGCGCCCGAAGGGCAGGCCGATGCTGGCCTTGTCCCAGCTGCTGAAATCCATGCGGCGGCTCGTGACCACCGCCACCGGAACGATGGGGCGTCCGGAGAGCTGGGCCAGGGTGACGATCCCCTCGCCGCAGACCCGGGCGATCTTGGGAACGTCGGCGGTGAGCACCACCATCTCGCCGTCGCCGAGCGCGCGCAGCATGGCCCGCATGGCCTGGACGCCGCCCTTCTTGCGGATGTCGCGCCCGCGCGCGCCCGAACCCCGGATCGCCCGGACGCCGAGATGGCGTAGCGCGATGGCGTTGAACTCCCCGTCGCCCGAGCGGGAGACCAGGCTCGCGGCCCGGTCCTGCGGCCGCTTGGCGAAGTGAATCATGAAGTGCTGCCCGTGCCACATGGCGGCGATCACCGGCATCTGCGGGCCGATGCGGTCATAGGCGTCGGCCGGCTCCATCACGAAGCGGTTGGTGCGGCGCACGAGCTTGAGATAGCCCGCCACGAGGAAGCCCAGGCTCTCCTGGACCGCGCGCGAGCGGACGATGCGCTTGACAAGGCTCATGGGGGTCCGGCTTCAGCCCTGCTGCGGGTCCAGCAGGCGATGAAGATGGACGATGAAGTAGCGCATCTGGGCGTTGTCCACGGTGGCCTGCGCCCTGGCCTTCCAGGCCGCATGGGCGGCGGCGTAGTTGGGAAACACGCCGACGATGTCCAGCTTGGAAAGGTCCTTGAACTCGGTGGATTCGAGGCTGGTGAGCTCGCCGCCGAAAACCAGGTGAAGGAGTTGCTTGCCAGGCGTGTCGGTCATGATGGGGCTCTTGTGAGGGGGTGGAAGGGGGCTGCTGCTGGGCCCCGGCGATTCAGGCTCTCATGGCTCCAATAGCACGAGGATGCAACCGTGACGCAACGGCAATCATCTCCCCGTGCCTGGGATCCGGCCGGTTATAGGCGGGCGGGCTGCCCCCCAGGTCGGTCAGGACGGCTCCGGCCTCGTGAAGGATCAGGTCGGCGGCGGCGATGTCCCAGTCCTGGGCGTTGGACGACACGAGGCCCACGTCGATGGAGCCCTCCGCCACCCGCGCGAGTCGGAGCGCCAGGGACGGCACCTTGGGCAGCCGCTCCACGGGTCCCGCCCGGCGCTCGAAGCGGTCCACGAGGGGCTTGGGTCCGGCGACCCGGGCCCGCTTCAGGCGCTCGGCCTCGGAGACCTGAAGCCTCTCGCCGTTGCACCAGGCTCCCCCGCCGAGGCGGGCCTCGTAGAGGCGGTCGTGGGTGGGGGCGTGGACGACCCCCAGCACGGGCCGCCCGTCCCGCACCAGGGCGATGGACACCGACCAGTCCGGATGGCCCGACGCGAAGGCGCGGGTGCCGTCGATGGGATCGACGATCCACACATAGGGGCGGTCGAGGCGGGCAGGATCGTCGGCGGTCTCCTCGGAGAGCCACCCGGCCTCCGGCAGAAGCCCTCCGAGGTGCCGCTTCAGGAAGGTGTCGAGGGCGATGTCCGCCTCGGTCACCGGGGAGCTGTGGCCCTTGTACCAGAGCCGCGCCGCGGTCTGCCGGCCGGCGCGAAAGGACGGCAGGGCCAGGGCTCCGGCCTGGCGGGCGGCGTCGCGCAGGGCGGGCGCGAGGGCGGAGATGGGATCGTTCGGGGCTTGCATCGGACCCAAGATGGGGATTGCGGGCGGAGGATGCCATCGGGTCAGCCGTCGCAGCCTGACTTTTCCGAGGCAAGGGAGTTTTCGGCGAAGCCCGGACGGGGATCGGCTCAGAGGAACCGGAGCAGGCCGTCCAGGATCATGGCGGAAAACAGGACCAGCCCCGCGTCCCGGTTGGAGCGGAACAGCCTGAGGGCGCCCGCCCCGTCGCCCCGGTCGATGCGGACGACCTGCCAACCCAGGTGGAGGGCGAAGAGGGCGAGGCCGAGGAAGCTCAACGGGCCCGCATCCGCCAGGACGAGGGCCGCCGCCATGAACACGAGGGTCAGGCCGTAGCAGACCCCGACCCCGAGCCTCACCCGCCTGCCGAAGAAGCGGGCGGAGGACTTGATGCCGGCGATCTCGTCGTCCTCGATGTCCTGCAGGGCGTAGACGGTGTCGTAGCCCACCACCCAGGCGATGCTGGCGAGGTAGAGCAGGATCGCGGCCGGGCTCAGGGAGCCGAAGGCGGCGGCCCAGCCCATGAGCGCCCCCCAGGCGAAGGCGAGGCCCAGCACGATCTGGGGCATCCAGAAGAACCGCTTCATGAACGGATAGAGCGCCACGATCCCCAGCGACGCGAAGCCGGTCAGGATGGCGAAACCGTTGAACTGGAGCAGGACGAGAAGGCCGACCACGCCCTGGAGGCCCAGGAAGGCGAGGGCTCCCTTGAGGGAAACCTGCCCGGATGGCAAGGGGCGGCCGCGGGTGCGCTCGACCCGGGTGTCGAGATCCCGGTCGACGATGTCGTTGTAGGTGCAGCCCGCCCCCCGCATGGCCACCGCGCCGACGAGGAACAG
>DATHAU010000515.1:0-2784 GCA_035296545.1 Microvirga sp. | reverse complement strand
AACGCCCGCGCCGAGCGTGGTCGTCGGCTTCCGCTCCGCGCTCGACTCCTCGGCGGTCGATCCGCGCCTCCGCGACGATCGCGCGGTCCGGCTCCAGGGAGGATGGGAGGAGCAAACGGTCCGGCGGAACTCAAGAAACTGCAGATTGTCCAGGTTCGGCTGGGTACGCGATCTCCGTCGGGACCCCAAACATCCTGGAAAATCCCTAGATCCCCTAGGTTAACCAGCATCGGGGTGGCCCCTGCTTCCTGGGGTGGCCAGAACGAGCCGGAAGGCTTCCGTCCCGTCGAAAAAGATGCTACGAAGGAAGCTGGGGACGGTTGCCTTTGCGGGTTGTTGAGCCTTTGAGGACCCAGCGATCCAATGGGTCACCCATGACTGCCCAGATCTACTTTCATCGTTGATGACATTGATCGATGCCGCTGGACTGCACAGGCGCGGCGCGTGGGCAATCCAGCGAGGCGTCGGCGTTGACTCGCCGCTCATGCCGATAACGGCGGAACACGAGTCTAAACAAAGCTAAGGCCTGGCTACCGCGCACTTCTTCTGGTCGCACAGAAAAGGCCCTGGAAATCAGCATGGCCCATCTCGAACTGGTATTCGAATGTGGAGACGAGTCGCTGTCGGTGCGGAACTTTCGCGTCGAGGAAGGGCTGAACGTGGATTTCGCGCCGTTTGTCCGGCTGCTTGAACGGGACGGCGCAGCGCGACCATTTGTGGGGAAAATCACCGCGCAGACGCGAGCACGGCACGTTTGAGGCACACGTCCCCCTTTCCCCCACGGCGGCTGGAGCTGGCATGGCGGTCAATTCAGCATGGGCGCGATGGCGGGACGGGGTGGCATGCGCAATTGCCAGCTGCCGCCTGAGCGTATCAGCCGCCCCGGGATGAGGATGAGCGCTCGGCGCAGCCAGGCGGCCCTCCAGGAGCGCATGACCGGCAGGTGCTTGAACTGCTCGACCGTGTAGCGACGCAGCAGGTTATGAGCGAGGAGCTTGAGCAGCAGCGCGGCATGGTTGGCGACGAAGCTCGAGCTCGGGACTTTGCCGATGCCCCAGGAGGACTTGAACTCGGCGATGAGCGGCTCGATGCCTGCGCGCTTATTGTACTTCTGAGCCAGGTCCTCCGGGGCGGTCACGAAGTCGTTGGTCAGGAAGACCTGCACGGTGTAGTCGAGCTCGTCCCAGAGGTAGATCTGCTTGCCGCTGAGCCGATCGCGGGTCCGGACCGCGAGCACGCGCACCGCCAGCCCCCGCTGCTTCCACTCGCTCCTTGCAAAGTCGATCGTCGCCACCTGGCGCAACGGCCGACCGTCGGCGTCCCAGTCCACCGTCTTCCATCGGCTGGTCACGGCCACGGCACCGCACAGATCGGGCGTCATTCTCGCCTTGGTCAGGAAGAAGGCCCCCTTGCGCTCGATGGCTGACATGATGTCCGCGCAGTCGGCGGCGGCGTCGATGCGCACGTACATCAGGCAGTCGGGGCCGGTCGCGCCGCGCACCCCGTCCATCCAGCGCTCGATGAGCGGCACCTCGGCCGTGCCGAAGGCGGTGTCGCCCGGCCGCAGCCTCGCTCCCACGCACGTATCCGTCTCCGCGATCCTCGCCAGCACCGGGTGGTAGCTGGGCCGGCCAGGGTAGCGCGGGTTGGGTCCGGGCCGAGCGCCCTCGTGCTCGCCGAAGACGGGCTCGACCGTGGTGTCGATGTCCAGGTGCACCTCACGCAACCGGCGACGGCGGCGCCTCAGCTCCGCCAGGCCATGCTGGGCCATCATCTGCTCGAGGGCGTCAATGCTCGCGTCATCGAACCGGGCCAGGTCCCGATATACCGTGTCCAGGCTCGGTACCACGCCTCCGGACAACACAACGAACAGCGGGTCGGCCGAGAGCGACTCCAGTCCGAAGATCCGTTGCTCGCCCGCAAGGAACAGGTCGAGCAGCATCCGCAGCACCGTGTGCATCCGGTAGATGACCCCACGGCCTTGCTTCAGCGGCCCGAAGAGCTTGGCCAGCTCCTGGTCCACGCCGAGCGCGCGCAGGAAGACCCCGAACATCACCAAGCCTGCGACGCTTGTCAGCGTCGCGTCGGTTTTACCCGTCCGGATCTTCCTTGGGTCCGGACGGCGGACGGCGCGATGACGCTCGTTGCCATCTCCCCTCTTGCCTCCCGTGATGTCTCGGCGCACCTTGTTGGTGCTTGGCGTGTGCTTGCGTCTGGTCATAAGGCCCCAGCCGCTTGTGCACGCCAAGCGCTTTTCTCAAGGCATTCCTTCGTCCGGCCGCGCTAGCTGTCTTGCTTCGTCGCGCGAAACTTGCCGAACCCTGCAGCCCACAAATCCTCGGCTGATTGAACATCACCCAGCGGGTGATCTTTCCGCTCCCTCCCCTGCAATCATCCGGCCCTCTCCTGCAGCCGGCTTCCTCGCTCTCGGTGCCTCGAAAGGCGCGAAATCCACGCTCAAAGCTCAGGAAGACGGCTTCTCGTGTCAGGACGGGGCTATCCCGGGGCGGGGCGATCCAGGCCGGAGGGGCCGAGGAAAGGACCTCAGACTCCAGGGTACAGGAGGGTACACAATTCCACGAAGCCGGCCGGGCAGATAGGGACCGGGCATCCAGAGTCCCTCCGTTGCCGCCCAGACCAGGCCGTGGCGATCCAGGCGGCGGTGGTCCTGGAAGTGGGTATCAGCCTCCATGGTGAAGGGGTGACCCTCCCCTCCCACCCCTCTATGATCGTCCGGGTATACGCACCTATCTCCGTGAGCCTCCTATGTATCCAAGATCACGG
>DATHAU010000514.1:0-7401 GCA_035296545.1 Microvirga sp. | reverse complement strand
GGAATATCCGCACGCCTACCGCACCATGAACGCAGCCATCGAGGCGGCCGCGCAGGCAGGCTACCTCGGCGCCTCGGTGATGGGCTCCGGCCGGGCCTTCACCCTGGAAACCCGCCTGGGGGCCGGCGCCTATATCTGCGGCGAGGAGACGTCGCTTCTGGACAGCCTAGAAGGCAAGCGCGGGATGGTTCGGGCAAAGCCTCCCCTGCCCGCCCTCAAGGGCCTGTTCGGCAAGCCCACCGTGGTGAACAACGTGCTGTCCTTCGCCAGCGTGCCCTGGATCCTAGAGCACGGGGCAGAGGCCTATGCCGGGTACGGCATGGGCCGCTCCCGCGGCACCCTTCCGGTGCAGCTCGCCGGAAACGTGAAGCGCGGCGGCCTCATCGAACTCGCCTTCGGCGTCACCTTGCGGGAGCTGATCGAGGATTTCGGCGGCGGCACCCATACCGGACGGCCCGTGAAGGCCGTTCAGGTGGGCGGGCCGCTCGGCGCGTATTTCCCGGAGCACATGCTCGACATTCCCATGGACTACGAGAGCTTCGCGGCCGAGAAGGGGCTGGTCGGCCACGGCGGCGTCGTGGTGTTCGACGATTCCGTCGACCTGTCCCAACAGGCCCGCTTCGCCTTCGAGTTCTGCGCCAAGGAAAGCTGCGGCAAGTGCACGCCCTGCCGCGTGGGCGCGGTGCGCGGCGTGGAGGTGATGGACCGCATCATCGCGGGCATCGAGCCGGAGAAGAACTTCCAGGTGCTCGACGACCTGTGCCGGCTCATGACCGACGCCTCGCTCTGCGCCATGGGCGGGCTGACTCCCGTGCCGGTGATGAGCGCGCTCACCCACTTCCCGGAAGATTTCGACAAGCCTCGCCTGCCTGCGGCCGCCGAGTGAGAGGGAGCCCCTGGGAATGACCCTGATTCAGGAAACCGATTACGGCACGCCGGTCCGCAAGGCGGACAAGCTGGTCACGCTCACCATCGACGGGCAGCCGGTCCGTGTGCCGGCGGGCGCCTCGGTCATGGCCGCCGCCATGACGATGGGAACGAAGATCCCCAGGCTCTGCGCCACCGACTCCCTCGAACCCTTCGGCTCCTGCCGGATCTGCCTGGTGGAGATCGAGGGGCGGCGCGGAACGCCCGCCTCCTGCACCACGCCGGCGGAGGAAGGCATGGTGGTGCACACGCAGACGCCGCGTCTCGCCGACCTGCGGCGCGGCGTGATGGAGCTCTACATCTCCGACCATCCCCTCGACTGCCTCACCTGCTCGGCCAACGGCGATTGCGAATTGCAGGACATGGCGGGCGCCGTGGGCCTGCGCGAGGTGCGCTACGGCTACGAGGGCGAGAACCACCTTCAGACGCCGGACGACGAGTCCAACCCGTACTTCACCTTCGAGGACTCGAAATGCATCGTCTGCTCGCGCTGCGTCCGCGCCTGCGAGGAGGTTCAGGGCACCTTTGCGCTCACCATCCAGGGCCGCGGCTTCGACTCCCGCATGTCGCCGGGCGGGCTCGATTTCTTCGGCTCGGAATGCGTCTCCTGCGGGGCCTGCGTGCAGGCCTGCCCCACCGCCAGCCTCAACGAGAAGAGCGTCATCGCGCTGGGAACCCCGGAGCATTCGGTGGTGACCACCTGCGCCTATTGCGGCGTCGGCTGCTCGTTCAAGGCGGAGATGAAGGGCAACACCGTCGTCCGCATGGTGCCCTACAAGGGCGGCAAGGCCAATGAGGGTCATTCCTGCGTCAAGGGACGCTTCGCCTGGGGCTACGCCACCCATAAGGACCGCATCACCAAGCCGATGATCCGCCAAAAGATCACCGATCCCTGGCGCGAGGTGTCCTGGCATGAGGCGCTGACCTATGCGGCCGATGAGTTCAAGCGCATCCAGGCCCAATATGGCCGCAACGCCATCGGCGGCATCACCTCGTCCCGCTGCACCAACGAGGAGACCTTCCTGGTCCAGAAGCTCGTGCGCGCGGGCTTCGGCAACAACAACGTGGATACCTGCGCCCGGGTCTGCCACTCGCCCACGGGCTACGGCCTCAAGACCACGCTCGGCACCTCCGCCGGAACGCAGGATTTCGCATCCGTCGCCGACGCGGACGTGATCGTGGTGATCGGCGCGAATCCCACGGACGGGCATCCGGTCTTCGCATCGCGCATGAAGAGGCGGCTGCGGGAGGGCGCGCGCCTCATCGTCATCGACCCCCGCCGGATCGACCTCGTGCGCACGCCGCATGTGGAGGCCGATTACCACCTGCCGCTGCTGCCGGGCACGAACGTGGCGATCATCAACGCCATGGCCCATGTGATCGTGACCGAGGGACTGATCGACGAGAGTTACGTACGCGAGCGCTGCGACCTCGACGATTTCGAGAGCTGGGCCCGCTTCATCGCCGACGAGCGCCACTCCCCCGAGGCCGTCGAGGACCTGACGGGCGTGCCCGCGGCCGACGTGCGGGGAGCAGCCCGCCTCTACGCCAATGCGGGCAATGCGGCGATCTATTACGGCCTGGGCGTCACCGAGCACAGCCAGGGCTCGACCATGGTCATGGGCATGGCGAACCTGGCCATGGCCACCGGCAACATCGGCCGGTCCGGCGTAGGCGTGAACCCGCTGCGCGGGCAGAACAACGTGCAGGGCTCCTGCGACATGGGCTCCTTCCCGCACGAGTTCTCCGGCTACCGCCACGTCTCCGACGATGCGACGCGGCAGATGTTCGAGGCCTTCTGGGGCGTGCCCCTCGACAGGGATCCCGGGCTGCGCATCCCCAACATGCTCGACGAGGCGGTGGCGGGCTCCTTCAAGGGCCTCTACATCCAGGGCGAGGACATCGCGCAGTCGGACCCGGACACCCAGCACGTGACCGCGGGCCTGATGGCGATGGAATGCGTGGTCATCCAGGACATCTTCCTGAACGAGACCGCCAAATACGCCCATGTGTTCCTGCCGGGCTCCTCGTTCCTGGAGAAGGACGGCACCTTCACCAATGCGGAGCGCCGCATCAACCGGGTGCGCAAGGTCATGCCGCCCTTGGGCGGCCTGGCGGATTGGGAGGTGACCATCGCGTTCGCCGAGGCGCTCGGCTTCCCGATGAACTACACGCATCCGAGCGAGATCATGGACGAGGTCGCGCGGCTGACGCCCAGCTTCGCGGGCGTGTCCTACGAGAAGCTGGATGTGCTGGGCTCGATCCAGTGGCCCTGCAACGAGGCGGCGCCGGCCGGCACGCCCATGATGCACGTGGACCGCTTCGTGCGCGGCAAGGGCAAGTTCATGATCACGGAGTTCATCCCCACGGAGGAGCGGACCGGACCGCTGTTCCCGCTGATCCTGACCACGGGCCGCATCCTCTCGCAGTACAATGTGGGAGCCCAGACGCGGCGCACCGCCAACAGCCTGTGGCACGCGGAGGACGTGCTCGAAATCCATCCCTTCGACGCGGAAAACCGCGGCATCCTGGACGGGGATCTCGTGGCCCTGGAGAGCCGCTCCGGCGACATCGCGCTGCGCGCCCAGATCAGCGAGAGGATGCAGCCGGGGGTCGTCTACACCACCTTCCACCACGCCAAGACCGGCGCGAATGTGATCACCACCGATTATTCGGACTGGGCCACCAATTGTCCGGAGTACAAGGTCACGGCCGTCCAGGTTCGCAAGACCAACCGCCCGTCCGACTGGCAGGCGCGCTTCTACGAGGAGGATGTGGCGCTCAAGCAGATCGGAACCGGCCTCGATGCGGCCCAGTAGCGGCAACGGGCCCCTGCCCGACGCCATGGAGGCAGGGGCCGCCGTGGTCGCCTTCGACACGGGGGCCGTCTCGACGGCCCGAAGGGCCCTGCCCGCCGAGGAGCCCCTGGAGATCGCCTATGGCGGCGTGCCGTTCGCCGTGATGATGGTCACTCCCTCCGACCTGGAGGATTTCGCCTTCGGGTTCAGCCTCACGGAAGGCATCGTCGAGAACCGGCAGGAGATCCGGCAGGTTCGCGTCGATCAGGCGGAGAACGGCCTGCGCTGCGCCATCGAGCTGAGCCCGGAGCGCCTCCACGGACACCTTGCCCGCAGGCGGGCGCTCTCGGGCAGAACCGGGTGCGGCCTGTGCGGGATCGACGATCTCGCCTCGCTTCCTCACGCGAGGGCTCCAGAGGGCGAGGCTCCGCCCGTTGCGGTGGAGGCCATCCGGCGCGCGCTGGCGGGCATGGAGGACGCGCAGCCCCTCAACGATCTCACCCGCGGAGTCCATGCCGCCGCCTGGGCGGGTCTCGACGGGGACATCGTGCTCGTGCGCGAGGATGTCGGGCGGCACAACGCCCTCGACAAGCTGATCGGCGCGCTCCTGCGCCGCCATGCCGATCCGGGCCGGGGGTTCGCCGTCGTCACGAGCCGCTGCTCGTTCGAGCTGGTGGAGAAGATCGCCGCCTTCCGGGCCAGAACCCTCGTGTCGGTGTCCGCGCCCACATCCCGCGCGCTCGACCGGGCGCGGGCCCTCGACATCACCCTCGTGGGCATCGCCCGGCGGGATTCCATGACGGTCTTCCACGGCCTGGAACGCATTCTGAAGCAGGAACCCATCGCATGAGCATCGAGAAGCTCACCCGCATGGCCAACCAGATCGCAGGCTTCTTTCGCTCCTACCCGGAGGACAAGGCCCTTGCGGGCATCCGCGACCATCTCGTGGCCTTTTGGACTCCCGGCATGCGCGAGGCCCTTCTCGCGCATGCGGACCGGGGCGGAGCGGGGCTGGACCCGCTCGTGGTTCAAGCCTTGCGAAGGGGTCAACCGGGCGAAAGCCCGATCCAGAAAGAGACGGCGGGCCCGGAGAAGGTCGGCCAGTTGGGAAGCGACGCGGGGTAAGCCCGCCGGGCCGCCCGGTCGGCGCATCGGCCAAGCTCCGCCGTCTGCGGCGCGGGCTTCGCTTCCCCCGTCCAGACGCGGCTATCCGATTCCGGCAGCATGACCGGGGCACCGCGCGCAGCGTTCATGGCCCAAGCGGGAAACAGCTCTCCCGCTCCCGCCAAAGTGACGGTGATCGTGCTCGCGGCCCTGCGAACAGCAAAAGAGGAAAATATTCTGGTTGTTCGAAGTCTCGACGATGCACCGCATAGTCAATCCCGACACTATCTCGAACAGTCTTCGTATAAAAATCGGTATCATCTATTATATTCCATAATATGAGGCTTCCGCAAAGCTCATTCTACGGCGCTACGGCATGATGACTTAGGCAGCCCCAGTAAATAATCTCGAAATCCTATATCGGACGTCCTGCAACCTGATCCCGGCTTGAACCTGGGGCGATCGTTCCTCGTGGGAAGTTCGCATCGTGCATAGGACAAGTTCGCTGTCCGCCGAGAAGAAAGCCGGCTGAATTTATATGATCAACATCCCGGCGAAGGATGGTGGCCGCGGCCACCGGCCAAGCCATGCGTCTGTTCCACCCTAAGCTTAAGGTCAAACCTATTGTCATCGCTTTTTGATCTTGAAGTCTATCGCCAGGCCGTCGCCACGGCCGGGTTGGGCCTGTGGCATTACGATCTCTCCACCGGCGCGCTCGAATGGAGCGAACGCACCAAGGCCCTCTACGGACTGGCCGACGACGAGGATGTCTCGTTCGAGAAGTTCGTCTTAGGGCTGCATCCCGACGACCGCGATCAGGTTCTGGAGACCTTCCAGAAGGCCATCGCGGACAGCAGCGCCAGCGACTACAAGGTCGAGCACCGGACCGTGGCGCCCGACGGGGCGATCCATTGGCTGATCGGCCACGGGAGGGTCATCCGGGATGCCAGCGGCGTTCCCCAGGCGCTGGTCGGAACCACGTGGGACATCACCGACCGCAAGCAGGCGGAAATCGACCGGGCCGAGAGCGAGCACCGGCTGAACCTTGCCACCCGCGCCAACGGGATCGGCGTTTTCGATTGCGATGTCCAGACGGGGCGCATGATCTGGACGGAGCAGCAGCAGAGGCTGTTCGGACTGGAGGTGGGCTCGTTCGAGGAGCATATCGACGGCTGGTGGCGGCGCATCCATCCGGACGACGCCCAGGCGACCAAAGAGGCCCTTGCGCAGGCCATGGCCCAGGGCGTGGAGACGGTCGAGCTTGCCTTCAGGGCCGTGCTTCCGAGCGGGGACCTGCGCGAACTGGAAGGCGCCGCTCGCATTCTCTATGATTCGGCCGGTCAGCCCGTGCAGGTGCTGGGGGTGAGCACCGACGTGTCCCCCCGCAAGGCGGCCGAGCGCACCTTGCGTTTCCAGGCCCTCCTGCTCGAGCGGTTGACGGAAGGGGTGAGCCTCGCCACGGAAGACGGCATCATCCGCTACACCAACAAGGCCGAGAGCGACCTCTTCGGCTACGCGCCCGACGAGCTCGTCGGGCGCCATCTCTCGGTTCAGGATGCCTCCGCGGAGGAAGCGGTCTTGAGGGCGTCCGTTCGGGCCGCCCTCAAGACCCAGGGCTTCTGGCGCGGCGAGCGCAGGAACCGCCGCAAGAACGGCACGGAGTTCATCGCGGCCGCCAACCTGACCCTGATCGACATCGAAGGACGCTCGCACATCCTCTGCGTCCAGCGGGACATCACCGTGCAGAAGAAGCTCGAGCAGATCGAGCGGGCAAAGGATCAGCGCCTGCAACTGGCCATGGTGGCGTCCGGCCTCGGCGACTGGAGCTGGAACGCGCTGACGGATTCCGTCACCTTGTCGTCCCGCGCAGCGAGCTTCTTCGGCCTTCAACCGGCCTCCTCCATCACCTGGGGCGACCTGAGCCGGCTTCTCATCGATGCCGATCGGGAGCGCGTTCAAAGCGCCATGATCGCGGCGCTTCTCAATGACGAGCCTTTCGACCTCGAGTACCGAATCATTCGGCCCGACAACGGCCAGACCCGCTGGCTCGCCCAAAGGGCCCGGGCGGAGTTTTCGGCCGAGGGAGAGGCCATCGGCCTCAGCGGCGTGGTTCGGGACGTCACGGAGGAGAGGACGGCCCTGGAGCGCGAACGGCTCCTGGCGCGGGAGGTGGACCACAGGGCCAAGAACGCCCTGGCCGTCGTGCAATCCCTCGTGCGCCTGACGCCCTTCACGTCCAAGGAGGAATACGTCGCCACGGTGACGGGGCGCATCCATGCCATGGCCCGCGTGCATACCCTGCTGTCCCGCAACTCCTGGACCGGGGCCACGATCGAGCAGATCGTCCGCGAGGAGCTGGCGCCCTTCGAATCAACGGGACGGTTCGACATTCAGGGCCCGGACGTGGAGCTGAGCCTGGAAGCCGCCCAGCCGCTCAGCCTGCTGATCCACGAGCTCACCACGAATGCCAGCAAGTACGGCGCCCTGTCGGTGCCGACGGGCTGCGTCAGCGTCGGCTGGAGCATAACCGGCGACGGAGGCGTCCACCTCACATGGACCGAAAGCGGCGGCC
>DATHAU010000513.1:0-1998 GCA_035296545.1 Microvirga sp. | reverse complement strand
CCCGACTGCTCGGCCAGTTCCGACAGGGACAGGTTGTAGGCCTTGCGCAGGCGCTGGATCGTCTTGCCCATGTTACCCGACAGAACCTGCGCGCCCGATTCCAGCTCCCGATGCCGTTCCTTGCCCTCGACGCCCATGGTGCCTGTCCTCGTTCTGAAAAACGTCCGTTCGTTCCTCAAAACGGTTGTGGGGTAACAAGCAGGGCGGGTCAAGCGCCCGAGGGGCCGGGGCTCCGCCTTTTCCGGTCAGACGCCGGATTTCTGCGAGGAGGCCTGAAGCTCCTTGGACCGCATCATGCCGAGCCGGTGCTCGCGCCAGACGATGAAGACCCCCGTGGCCGCCACGATGGCGGCTCCCGTCAGCATGGCGGCGGTGGGAAGGTCGCCGAACACGAACCAGCCGAACAGGAGCGCCCAGATCATCGTGGTGTATTCGAACGGGGCGATCACGGAGGTGTCCGCGTGGCGGTAGCTCTGGGTGACCAGGATCTGGCCGATCCCGCCCAGGATGCCGCTGACCGCGAAGAGGCCGAGATCCGCCGCATCGGGCCTGTGCCAGCCGAACGGCAGGGTGCAGAGGGAGAGGGTCGAGGCCAGGATGAAGAAGTAGAACACGATGGCGCCGGTGGTCTCCGTGGCCGTGAGGCGGCGCACCTGGATCATGGCGCCCGCGGAGCAGAAGGCTCCCAGAAGGGCGCAGAACGCGCCGAGCGTCGGTCCCCCGCGCAGGCTCCCGGTGAAGGTTTCGATCCTGAGATAAGGGGAGAGCATGATCAGGACGCCCACGAACCCTACGCCGACCGCCGACCAGCGATAGGCCCGCACCTTCTCCCGGAGCAGGAGGGCCGCCAGCACCACCACGATGAGGGGAGACGCGTAGCCGATGGCGATGGCGTCGTGGAGCGGAAGATAGGAAAGGGCCGCGAAGCCCAGGAACATGCCGCCCGTGCCGATGAGGCCGCGCGTGAAATGGCCGGCCGCGTTGCGGGTCCGCACGGCGTTGATGAGATCCCCCTCCCAGGCCAGCCACGCCAGCAGGGGCAGGAGCGCGAAGGTCGAGCGGAAGAACACCACCTCGCCCACGGGATAGCGCGCGGTGAGCGTCTTCAAGGTCGCGGACATCATGGTGAAGACGAGGGCGGACAGGACCTTGAGGGCGATCCCCAGGAGAGGTTTCACGGGCTTCGAGTCGCTTGGCGGCGGGACCTTCTACCAATCACGGCAGGCGCCTGCCGTGAAGGCCTCGGCGGCCGAAAACCCGTGCGCGGGGCGCATGGGCTGGGGCCCGGCCGTCACAAAACTGCAAGGGTAACGTCACAGGGACGAGACGCGAATCCGCTTTTGCTGGAGCAAGAGGAACATCAAGCGAGGACATCCGCATGGGCCAGGATCTGAACGCCGTCCGCGTGCGCACCCTGTTCCTGTCGGACCTCCATCTCGGCACCAGGGGATGCCAGGCCGACGCGCTGCTGGGGTTCCTCAAGCGCTACGACGCGGACACGATCTATCTGGTGGGCGACATCGTGGACGGCTGGCGGCTGAAATCCGGCTGGTACTGGCCCCAGCCCCACAACGACGTGGTGCAGAAGCTGCTGCGCAAGGTGCGCAAGGGAGCGCGCCTCGTGTGCATTCCCGGCAACCACGACGAGTTCCTGCGCGACTTTGTGGGCGTCAATCTCGGCGGCATCGAGCTGGCGGATTCGGCCATCCACGAGGCCGCGGACGGGAAGCGCTATCTCGTGATCCACGGCGACCAGTTCGACCTGGTGGTGCGCCACGCCCGCTGGCTCGCCCTCCTGGGCGACGGCGCCTACACGGCGGCGCTTTTCGTCAACACCCATCTCAACATCCTGCGGCGGCGGCTCGGCCTCACCTACTGGTCGCTCTCCTCCTGGGCCAAGCTCAGGGTCAAGAACGCGGTCAACTACATCAGCCGCTTCGAGGAGCTTCTGGCGGCGGAGGCCCGGCGTCAGGGGGCCGACGGGGTGATCTGCGGCCA
>DATHAU010000512.1:0-5796 GCA_035296545.1 Microvirga sp. | reverse complement strand
TGGGGAGGAGATGGAGGTGGGGGTGTGAGCGATAGCCTATGAAGGTCTGGCGCCAACACCCCACCCTAACCCTCCCCACAAGGGGGAGGGAAACCAGAGGTGCCGCGTGTCATCCCGGGGCCGCGCAGCGGAGCCCGGGATCCATAACCGCTGACGACGCAGGATGAAGCGCAGCGGCTGCCGCCGCGCTCTTCCTCCCGCCGTCGTGGTGATGGATCCCCGCCTGCGCGGGGATGACACCGGAGGGTGTCGTCACAGGTGAGGGCATTCCCGCCCCTCCGCTGCGATGCGCCCGGTAACGACACGAGACGATGGGCAGGCACTGGAGTTCTACCGCCGCTGCTCCGCAAGCCAGATGCCGCCGAGGACCAGCACGAGGCCCAGCGCGTGGTAAGTGGCGAACGGTTCCCCCAGCAGCAGCACCGCGAGCAGGGCCCCGAAGACCGGGACGAGATTGACGAAGAGCCCTGCGCGGGCGGGGCCGATCAGCTCCACGCCGCGGATGAAGAAGAGCTGCGACAGCAGGGACGGCATGACCGCCACGTAGAGCAGGATGAGCCAGCCCGTGGGCGTGGGAAACTGCGCCGTGCCCCGCGCGATCTCCAGCCCGATGAGGGGCAGGGAGCTGACGAAGGCCACCGCCGCCATGGCGGCGAAGAACACCAGCCCCGGGATGGCCGGGCGATGGCGCAGGCCCAGGGTATAGCCCGCGTAGAACAGGCAGGCGATCAGCATCCACACGTCGCCGATGTTGAGCGACAGGGTCCTGAGGATCTCCATGTCGGCCTTGACCGAGACCAGCACCACCCCGAGGATGGTGACGATCATGCCCAGCACCTGCAGCGGGATCACCCTCGCGCCGAAAAACAGCACGGTGCCGAGAAGCACCAGAACCGGGATGGCCCCCTGGAAGATGGTGAGGTTCACGGCGGTGGTGTGGTGGGCCGCCGCGTAGAAGAGCCCGTTGAAGGCGGTGAAGCCGAAGGCGCCCATGAGGATGGTGAAGATCCAGCGGGCGCGGATCTTCGCCCATTCGGCCACCACCTGCCGGCCGACCAGCGGGATCATCACCCCCACCACGAACACCCAGCGCAGGCAGGTGAGCACCATGGGCGAGATCTCGCCCACGGCGAGCCGCCCGGCGATCGCGTTGCCGCCCCACATGAGGGCGGTGAGGCTCAAAAGCACATAGGCCTGCCCCCACAATCCCGTCCGGAGCGAATGCAGGATTTTCATGGGGGCCGGACCTCGTGGCGCTTGCCGCCGGGCGCGGTTTCGTTAAACCGGCCAGGAGGGGAGGCGTGTGACGCTCATGGGCTTAAGGTTTCTGGTCGTCGAGGGCAATACGCGGGGCGCAAGGCAGGCCCACCGGCAGGCCTATGGACTCATGCCGTCGGAATCCTATGCGGCGGTGCTCCAGGAGATCGACGGGGACGCGGTCTGCGACCTCGCCTTTCCGGCCGACGAGGGCGCGAACCTGCCCGACGCCGCGGGGCTCGAATCCTATGACGGCGTCGTGCTCACCGGCTCTCACCTCAACATCTACGACCGCACCCCGGACATCCTGCGCCAGATCGACCTGATGCGGGCGATCTACGCCTCCCGCACCCCCGCCTTCGGCTCCTGCTGGGGCCTCCAGGTGGCGAGCGTGGCGGCGGACGGGGACGTGCGGGCCAATCCCCTCGGCCGCGAGGTCGGCTTCGCCCGCCGCCTGACGCCCACCGAGGCGGGCAGGGCGCACCCCCTGCTGGCGGGACGCCCCGCCGCCTATGACGCGCCCGCCATCCACCTCGACGCGGTGACCGCCCTGCCGGCGGATTGCACGGTGCTCGCCGGCAATGCGGTGTCCCAGGTGCAGGCGGCGGAAATCCGCCTCGGGGGCGGCACGTTCTGGGGGGTGCAGTACCACCCGGAATTCTCTCTTGGCGAACTCGCCGTGATCCTCCAGAGGCGGACCGAGATCCTGGTGCGGGAAGGCTTCTGCCGCAGCCCCGAGGACGCCGCGGCCTATACGGAGGACCTCGCCGCCCTGCACCGGGAGCCCACCCGCTTCGACCTCGCCTGGCGCCACGGCCTCGACGCGGAGGTGCTCGACCCGGGGCGCCGCACCCGCGAGATCCGCAACTTCGTCGAGCACCGGGTGAAGCCGGAAAAGAGCGCCCGGGGCCGGGCCTGAGGGGTTGGCGCTCACATCCCACCCTGGCCCTCCGCAACGGGGGAGGGGAAAGGCTCGCCTGTCATCCCGGGGCCGCGCAGCGGAGCCCGGGATCCATAAACGCTCACGGTCGAGGATGAGGCACAGCGGATGCCGCCGCGCTCTTCCCCTCATCGTCACCGTTTATGGATCCCCGCCTGCGCGGGGATGACAGTCGAGGTTGTCACAACGGGAGAGTGGCTTCCCATCGTGGCGGGCTTACGCCCGCTCCCGCCTCGCCCCGACGCCGCAGCGCCTCGGCAGCGGTTTCCCCTGGCCCGATGCCGGGAAAAACCATGCGGCGCTTCCTGTCCGGGCGCGGTATGATGCGCCGGACGAGGCCCCTGCCACCTTGACCTCCGGCGCGCGATCCACCATGAGGGTTTGCAAGGTTTTTCCCCAACCCTGGCCTTGCGCCGGGGTTTTTTCGTGTGAGGCTTGAAGCGATGGCGAACGTGGTTGTCGTGGGCGCCCAATGGGGCGACGAGGGCAAGGGCAAGATCGTCGATTGGCTGTCCGAGCAGGCGGACGTGGTCGTGCGGTTCCAGGGCGGCCACAATGCGGGCCACACCCTGGTGATCGGCGACAAGGTCTACAAGCTCTCGCTCCTGCCCTCCGGCGTGGTGCGTCCGGGCAAGCTGTCGGTGATCGGCAACGGCGTCGTGCTCGATCCCCACGCCCTGGCGGGCGAAGTCGAGCGCCTGACCGGGCAGGGCGTCTCCATCACCCGCGAGAACCTGCGCGTGGCCGAGAACGCCACCCTGATCCTCTCCATCCACCGGGAGCTCGACGCCCTGCGCGAGAACGCCAATTCCGGCACGAAGATCGGCACCACCAAGCGCGGCATCGGCCCGGCCTACGAGGACAAGGCGGGCCGCCGCGCCATCCGGCTGATGGACCTGGCCGATCTCGCCTCCCTGCCGGACAAGATCGAGCGGCTGCTGACCCACCACAACGCCCTGCGCCGCGGCCTCGGCCTGGACGAGTTCGACCCCAGGGCGATCTTCGAGGAGCTGGCCTCCGCCGCCCCCAAGGTGCTGCCCTACATGGATGCGGTGTGGCGCCTGCTCGACGACCAGCGCCGGGCGGGCAAGCGCATCCTGTTCGAGGGCGCGCAAGGGGCGCTGCTCGACGTGGATCACGGCACCTATCCCTTCGTCACCTCGTCCAACACGGTGGCGGGCCAGGCGGCCACCGGATCGGGGCTCGGCCCCGGCGCGGTGGGCTACGTGCTGGGCATCGCCAAGGCCTATACCACCCGCGTGGGCGAGGGGCCGTTCCCCACGGAGCTCTTCGACGAGACCGGCGAGCTGATCGGCCAGAAGGGCAAGGAGTTCGGCGTGGTGACCGGGCGCAAGCGCCGCTGCGGCTGGTTCGACGCCACCCTGGTGCGCCAGACGGTGCGCACCTCCGGCATCGACGGCATCGCGCTCACCAAGCTCGACATCCTCGACGGGTTCGAGACCATCAAGATCGGCGTCGGCTACCGCCTCGACGGCGAGACCATCGACTACTTCCCGGCGAGCCAGGGGGCGCAGGCCCGCGTCGAACCGGTCTACGAGGAGTTCCAGGGCTGGAGCGGATCCACCGCGGGCGCCCGGTCCTGGGCCGACCTGCCGGCGCAGGCGATCAAATACGTGCGCCGCATCGAGGAGCTGATCGGCGCGCCGGTGGCGGTGCTCTCCACCTCGCCGGAACGGGACGACACAATCCTCATGAAGAACCCGTTTGAGGGTTGACGGCGAAGCCCCGAAGGATCATGCCGGGTCGAAATGGCAGATTACTATCCCCTCATCGCGCGAGCCGTCGAAGGCTTGAGCCAGCAGAATCCCGAGGCGAGGCGGGCCGTCTACGAGCGCGCCCGCCGGGCGCTCACCACCCAGCTGCGCTCCCTTCATCCGCCCCTGTCCGAGGCGGAGATCGACCATGAGACGGTGGCGCTCGAAGGCGCGATCCAGCGCCTGGAGGCGCGATACGATCCCACCCCCGCCGGGCTCGATCTCCAGGCTTTTTCCGATCTGCTCGCCGACGACCGCCAGCCCTCGGGCCCCTCGCGGGGCCTTGCGCCGAACCACGGCCTGAGGGCTCCCGCCCCGCAGGCGGTGGTGGAGCACGAGCCCGACGGCGCCTACGCCGAGCCCGCCCTGGCCCGGCCCAAGGTGGACAGCCGTCCCCATCCGGCCCTGCAGGACAAGGGCCGCGGCCGGAACATCGTGTTCGGGGCGATCCTGGCGGTGGTGATCCTGGCCATCGCGGCGCTCGCCTGGTGGCAGGGCAACCCGGCCTCGGCTCCGCCCCCTCCGGAGCAGGTGGCGGAGGCAGCCCCGCCCGAGCCCCAGGAGGCGCCCAAGATCAGCGAGCGCGTCGGCGCGCCTGCGCCGGTCCCCGCGCCGCCCCCCGAAGCCTCCCAGGCGAGCAGCGTCGCGCAGCGCGCCGTGTTCTACGAGGAGGACCCGGCCCGTCCCCAGACCCCCAAGGCCCAGGTGGGGCGCGCGCTCTGGCGCCTGGAGGATGTGAACCCCGGCCAGGGGCAGGCCCTCGAAAAGGCCGTGAGCGCCCAGATCGACGTGCCCGACGCAGGCCTCACCATGAGGCTCATGCTGCGGCGCAATCTCGACGCCACCCTGCCGGCCTCCCATACGGTCGAACTCACCTTCACCACCCGCGCGGGCGAAACCGGCCGCGTGATCCGGGACGTGGGGCTCCTGCAGTTCAAGAACGAGGAGGCGGCCCGGGGCACCCCCGTGGCGGGACTGCCGGTTCCCGTGGGCGAGAACCTGTTTCTCATCGGCCTGTCCAACCTGCAGAGCGACGTGGAGCGCAACACGGAGCTGTTCGTGCGCCGCAACTGGATCGACCTGCCGGTGCGCATGGCGTCGGGCCAGCGGGCCATCCTGAGCTTCGAGAAGGGAGCCGCAGGCGAACAGGTGCTCACCAGCGCCTTCAGCCAGTGGCAGTAGAGCTCCGGTCCGGTTGAAACGAAAAAGCCGCGGTCGATCCCGCGGCTTTCTTCACGGGCGTCGATGGATCAGAGAGACGCCTCGGCGGAGGAGGTCTCGATCTGGGCCAGGTTCTTCTTGACCGCCTCCTGGATCTTCTCGAAGGCCCGCACCTCGATCTGGCGCACCCGCTCCCGCGACACGCCGAATTCCGCCGACAGGTCCTCCAGCGTGATCGGGTCGTCCGCGAGCCTTCGGGCCTCGAAGATCCGGCGCTCGCGCGGGTTCAGAACCGAGAGCGCGTTGCGAAGCGCCGTGAGCCGGTTCTGGCCCTCCTCCTCCTCCACGAGCACCTGCTCCTGGCTCTGGCCCGAATCCACCAGCCAGTCCTGCCATTCGCCGCCGCCCTCGCCCTCGTCGCGCAAGGGCGCGTTGAGGGAGGCGTCGCCGCCGAGGCGGCGGTTCATGTCCACCACGTCCTGCTCGTTCACCCCGAGCTGGGTGGCGATCTGCTTCACCTGGTCGGGATGCAGGTCGCCTTCCTCCAGGGCGGAGATGCGGCCCTTGGCCTTGCGCAGGTTGAAGAACAGCTTCTTCTGGTTGGCGGTGGTGCCCATCTTCACCAGGGACCAGGACCGCAGGATGTATTCCTGGATCGCCGCC
>DATHAU010000511.1:0-7823 GCA_035296545.1 Microvirga sp. | reverse complement strand
GGAGATCGACGAGGCGAGCTGGCGCCGCATCCTCGACGTGAATCTCACCGGCGTTCTTTATCTCAGCCAGGCCTTCATCCCGCACATGCGCTCCCGCCGCCGGGGCTCGATCGCCTGCATGTCGTCGGTGTCGGCCCAGAGAGGCGGCGGTGTGTTCGGCGGGCCGCACTACTCCGCCGCCAAGGCGGGCGTCCTCGGGCTTGCCAAGGCCATGGCGCGGGAACTCGGACCCGATGGAATTCGCGTCAACTGCGTCACTCCCGGCCTGATCCAGACGGACATCACCGGGGGCAAGCTCACGGACGAGATGCGCCGGGACATCCTCAAAGGGGTTCCCCTCAACCGTCTCGGCGACGCCGAGGACGTGGCGGGCGTGTACCTGTTCCTCGCGTCGGATCTGTCCGCCTACGTCACCGGCGCCGTGATCGACGTGAACGGCGGCATGCTGATCCATTGACCCTCGCCCGCGCCGCCTCCCTCCCGCCCTCCTCACCCCGGAGAGATCGATGACAACCAGTACCAGCGAGGCTGGGCCGCAGGCATCCCAGCCTCCCCTGTCCAACGTGTCCCTGGCGGAGCGGGCCTACCGCATCCGCCGCAATGCGCTGCGCATGGGCGAGGTTCAGGGCCAGGGCTACATCGCCCAGGCCCTCGGCGTGGCCGACGTGCTGGCGGTGTCCTACTTCCACGGCATGCGCTATCGGCCCGAGGACCCGGAATGGGAGAGGCGCGACCGTTTCCTCCTGTCCATCGGCCATTACGCCATCGCCCTTTACGCGGCCCTGATCGAAGCCGGGATCATCCCGGAAGACGAGATCCGGAGCTACGGTTCCGACGACAGCCGCCTGCCCATGTCGGGGATGGCCGCCTACACGCCGGGCATGGAGATCACGGGCGGGTCCCTCGGGCACGGCCTCGGGCTCGCGGTGGGCTTCTGCCTCGGCCTGAAGCGCAAGAAGTCCGATTCGTTCGTCTATTGCCTGTTCTCGGACGGGGAACTCGGCGAGGGCTCCATCTGGGAAGGGGCCTGGTCGGCCAGCCACTGGAAGCTCGACAACCTGATCGGCATCGTCGATGTGAACAACCAGCAGGCGGACGGCCCGGCCTCGCAGGTCACGGGCTTCGAGCCGCTCGAAGCGCGCTTCGCCTCGTTCGGCTGGCACGTGCAGCGCGTCGACGGCAACGATATCGACGCCCTGGTGGCCGCGTTCGATGCCGCCCGCGCCTGCGCCGAGCCGAAGCCGCGCATCGTCATCTGCGACACCAAGATGGCCAAGGGCGTTCCGTTCCTGGAGGAGCGCGAGCGCAACCACTTCCTGCGGGTGGAGCCGCACGAATGGCAGAAGGCGCTGGAACTGCTTGACGCCGGGAGGACACCATGAGGCGCTCGAAATACACCCGGCCGGCCTGGCTCGCGGAGCAGGGCGAAGGCGGCCAGGGCACGGCCGAAGGGGCGCGGCTGACCACCTCGGCGATGATCGCCTCGCTCGCCTCGGCGGACCAGCGCACGAAGCCCGCCCCCTTCGGCCACGCCCTTGCGGCCCTGGCCGAGAGCCGGCCCGAGATCGTGGGCCTGACGGCGGACCTGGCCAAGTACACGGACCTCCACGTCTTCGCCGCGGCCCATCCGGACCGGTTCTACCAGATGGGGATGGCGGAGCAGCTTCTGATCAGCGCCGCCGCCGGAATGGCGCGGGAGGGCTTCATGCCCTTCGCCACCACCTACGCGGTGTTTGCGGCGCGGCGGGCCTATGACTTCATCTGCATGGCGATCGCCGAGGAAAACCTCAACGTCAAGATCGTGTGCGCCCTGCCCGGCCTGACCACCGGCTACGGGCCGAGCCATCAGGCGACCGAGGATATCGCGATCTTCCGGGGCTTGCCGAACATGACGATCATCGACCCTTGCGACGCATTGGAGATCGAGCAGGCGGTGCCGGCCATCGCGGCCCACGATGGTCCCGTCTACATGCGCCTGCTGCGCGGCAACGTGCCCCTCGTGCTCGACGAGTACGATTACACGTTCGAGCTCGGGAAGGCCAAGATGCTGCGGGACGGGCGCGATGTCCTGATCGTCTCGTCCGGCCTGATGACCATGCGGGCGCTCGAGGCGGCGGACGCGCTCGGCCGCGACAGCGTCGACGTGGGCGTGCTTCACGTCCCCACCATCAAGCCCCTGGACGAGGCGACCATCCTGAAGGAAGCGTCCCGCACCGGCCGCATGGTGGTGGTGGTCGAAAATCACACCATCGTGGGCGGCCTAGGCGAGGCGGTCGCCGGGCTTCTCATGCGCTCGGGCGTGATCCCGCCCGCCTTCCGCCAGATCGCCCTGCCCGACGAGTTCCTCGACGCCGGCGCCCTGCCGACCCTGCACGACCGCTACGGGCTTTCGGTCGACGCCGTGACGCGCAGCATCAAGGGCTGGCTCTAGGGCCGGTCGCCGGCTACGACCTGAGCTCCAGGGCCCTCGACGCGCTGGAAAGCGCCGGCGGCATCCGCTCCGGCACCGCCGCCGAAGCGGCGTCCGGGGCTGATGTCCTGGTCCTGATGGTGGTGAACGCCGCCTCGGCGACAAGGTGTTCCCCGTGGGCGAGCGCGCGGGCCAGGGCGCCATGGTGAAGACGGTCAACCAGCTGCTCTGCGGCGTGCACATCGCCGTGGTCGCGGAGGCTTTCGCGCTGGCCGCAAAGGTGGGCGTGGATCTCAGGATCCTGCTGGAGATCATGAGCGGCTCCGCCGCGTCGAGCTGGATGCTGAAGGACCGCGGGCCGCGGATGCTCTCCGCCGATCCCGAGGTGACGAGCGCGGTCGACATCTTCGTGAAGGATCTCGGGATCGTTCTGGATGCGGGGCGCGACACCAAGGCGGCCCTGCCCCTGGCCGCGGCGGCCCACCAGATGTTTCTTGCAGCCTCCGGGCGCGGGGACGGCGCGGCGGACGACAGCCAGGTGATCCGCTCCTACTTCACCTTGAACGGCGGCGGATGACGGGGCGGGCTTTTTGGCCGTGATCCGGACGAAAAATGCCGTATGATGGCCCCTGCCGATGGAGACAGGCATGACCAGAGAGCAGCTTGCGGAGACTCTTGACCGGCTCGATCCGGGAGCGACCTTCACGGTTCCCGAAGATGCGCTGGCGCAGATGTTCGGCGCGATCGGCCTCTCCTACGAGTCGCAGCAGGCTCTCCAGGCCATCGCCAGCTTCGCCCTCCAGCACCGCTGCACGTTTTCGTTCCACCAGCAGGAAGGCGCGGTCCCGTCCTTTCAGAAGGACGACGTTTTCTAGAGGCAACCGGATTCCGCCGGGCCGCCCTCCTCGCTCCACCGGAACATCACCGTGCTCAGCGGCGGAAGAAGAAGCGACACGGAGGCGGCGCGGCCATGGGACGGGACGTCCTCCGTGGGGACGGCTCCCCCGTTTCCGATGTTGCTGCCGCCATAGACGCCCGCATCCGTGTTCAGGATCTCGTGCCACAGCCCGGCTTGCGGAACGCCGATGCGGTAGCCCATCCGCGGAACCGGGGTCATGCTGCTCACGGCCAGGATGATGGACTTGCCGTCCGGCGACGTCCTCAGCATGGCGAAGACGGAATTGGCGTGATCGTCCACCACGGCCCAGGAGAAGGCCTGGGGATCGTTGTCGGTGCCGTGGAGCGCCGGCTCGGACGCGTAGATGCGGTTGAGGTCGCGCACCAGCCTCTGGACGCCCGCGTGGCGAGGGCTGTCCAGGAGGTCCCAGGACAGGGACGCGTCGTGGTTCCACTCCAGCTCCTGCGCGATCTCGCCCCCCATGAACAGGAGCTTCTTTCCGGGATGGGCCCACATGTAGCCGAAATAGGCCCTCAGATTGGCGAAGCGCTGCCACTCGTCCCCCGGCATCTTCCGGATCAGCGATCCCTTCCCGTGCACCACCTCGTCGTGGGACAGGGGGAGGATGAAGCGCTCCGTGAAGGCGTAGACCATGCCGAACGTGAAGGCGCCGTGGTTGTAGCTTCGATAGACCGGGTCCTGCTCCATGTAGTGGAGGGTGTCGTGCATCCAGCCCATGTTCCATTTGAACGTGAAGCCGAGCCCGCCCTCCTCGGCGGGCTTCGTCACGCCGGGCCATGCGGTGGATTCCTCGGCGATCGTGATGGCCCCCTGGCAGCGGTGGGAGATGATGCTGTTGAGGTGCTTGAAGAACTCGACGGATTCGAGATTCTCCCGGCCGCCGTGCTTGTTGGGAATCCACTCGCCGGCCTTGCGGCTGTAATCCCGGTAGAGCATCGATGCGACGGCGTCGACCCGAAGCGCGTCGATGTGGTAGCGCTCCAGCCAGTCGAGGGCGCTGGCGATCAGGAAGCCCTTCACCTCGTTTCGTCCCAGGTTGTAGATCAGCGTGTTCCAATCCTGATGGAAGCCTTCGCGGGGGTCCTGATGCTCGTAGAGCGCGGTTCCGTCGAACTGCGCGAGGCCGAACACGTCCGTGGGGAAATGGGCCGGAACCCAGTCGAGAATGACCCCGATGCCCGCCTCGTGGCAGCGGTTGACGAAGGCCGCGAAATCCTCGGGCGTTCCGTAGCGCCCGGTGGGGGCGAAGAGCCCCAGCGGCTGGTAGCCCCATGAGCCTCCGAACGGATACTCCATGATGGGCATGAGCTCGATATGGGTGAAGCCCAGTCCCGACACGTAGGGGATCAGGCGATCGGCCAGCTCGGTCCAGTCCAGGCTGCGGTTGCCGTCCTCCGCGAGACGCAGCCAGGAGCCGGGATGGATCTCGTAGACGGAGATCGGGGCGGTGTCCGACTGACGCTCGGCCCTCGAACTCATCCACTCCAGGTTCGTCCACGGGAAGGGCTCCGACCGCGCCACGATGGAGGCGCTGCCGGGAGCAGCCTCGCTGGCCCGCGCCACGGGATCGGCCTTCTGCGGCAGCACCCCGCCATGAGGGCCGATGAGTTCGTACTTGTAGCGGTCGCCGGGTCCCAGGCGCGGAACGAACAGCTCCCAGACTCCCCCGCCCCGGCGCAGGCGCATGGGATTGCGACGGCCGTCCCAGCTGTTGAAGTCGCCCACCACGGACACGCGGCGGGCGTTGGGCGCCCACACGGCAAAGCGCACCCCCGCCACTCCGTCCACCGTCATGGCTTTCGCGCCGAGCACATGGCTGAGTTCGTAATGGGTCCCCTGCCCGATCAGGTGCAGGTCGAGGTCTCCGAGGAGCAGGCCGAAGCTGTAGGGGTCCTCCGTCTCCTGAACGGCGTCGGGCCAGGCGATCCGCAGCCTGTAGGCGGCCGGGCGATCCAGACGCCCGGCGAACAACCCGCCCGCGTGCACGCGTTCGAGGCGCGCCAGGGGGCTTCCCGAATCCTGCGCCAGAAGCTCCACGGAGGTCGCGCCCGGCATGAAGACGCGAACGATGCTTCCCGCGCCGACCGGGTGCGGCCCGAGGATCGCGAACGGATCCCCGTGGCGGCCTTCCACGAGGGCCTGGAGGCCGGCTTCATCGACACCGGCGAGAAGGACGTCGTGACGAGGCGTCATTCATGGCCCCCTTTGTCGCCGGCGATGAGGCGCTGCACGATGGTCGACAGGCCTCTCAGCGGGATCGTCAGCCACTTCGGGCGGTTGGACGCCTCATACTGGATCTCGTACGCCGCCTTCTCGAGGAGGAACAGGTCGAGCAGGGGTTCGCGCCGGTCATGGGAGAGCCCGAGCTGCGGCGCCTGGGCGGTGGCTTCCCAATAGCTGTCCAGAAACGTCTTCCGGGCTCCGGCATGGAAATCCTCGAGCAGGCCCTTCCGGATCTCGCGGAACTGCTGGGACGACACGTCCTCCTCGATCATCGACGCCGAGACCGCGAGATAGTCGAGGGAGCGCAGCAATCCGGCGACGTCCCGCAGCGGGCTCGTCTTGGCGCGCCTTTCCTCCAGCTCGCGCACCGGCTCGCCCTCGAAGTCGATGATGTAGGCGTCCCCATGGGCCACGAGCACCTGTCCGAAATGGAAGTCGCCGTGGATCCGCGTCAGCAGCGTTCCGCGCCCCGAGTCCGCAAGCCGGTCCACGGCTGCGATCAGCGCGTCGCGCCGTTCCAGGATGCCCTGGGCCAGCTCGCCGGCCTCGGGATCGAGATCGCCTCCCATCCCGCCGAGGATGTCGAGGGCGGCGACGAGCTGGTCGCGAGCCCTGCTCTTCCACCCTTCGATCTCGCCTGCCCCGGCCTCGACCGGCGCAAAGGCCGGGTCGTCCGTGGAGCCCGCCAGGGCCACGTGAAGTTCGCCGAGACGGCGGCCCACCACGCCGGCAAAGTTCTCGAGGGTGGTGAAGATGCCCTCCTCCGGGATGCCGTCGCTGTCGATCAGCTCATACTCGTCGAGGGTGCGGTCGAGGTTCTCCAGCATCCAGTTCCAGGCGTCGCCCTGGTTGCGGATCGCGCCCTGAACGATCACGAGGGTATGGGGCGTCCCATCCTCGGACACCCGCACGACCTCGCCCAGGAGAGGCGCCGAGTTCTGGTATCCGGCCTTGGTGAGATATTGCGTCATCTCCGCTTCGGGATGGATTCCGGCAAAGACCCGGCGCACGAGCTTGATCATGGCGAGATCGCCGAAGATCAGCGAGCTGTTGGACTGCTCGGCCGACAGCCAGCGAATGGGAGCATCCGCCGTCACCTCCATGCAATCCAGCTGCGGCGTGCCCAGGAACCGGATCTCGCCGTCCGGAGACGCGGTGGCCGTTCTCTCGCACAAGGCGCGAAGCACGCCGTGCGCCCAGCGCTCCACGGCAAAGCCGTCCGTCAGGAAGCCGACGCGGCGTCCCGTGCGGACCCGCGCCAGTGCGAGCTGCTGCGGGAGCGGCGACGTGGTGGCGCTTTCCCACGCAATTCCAAGAGGCATGAAGTAGCGTTCGGTGCGCCTGCCGATCGTGGCCTCGACTTCCGCCATCAGCACGTCGTGCGCGAACGGCATGGGCACGGCCCAGGGAATGCGCGCCTTGCCGAGGTTTTCGTTCTTGGAGGCGAACCAGCGCCGGATCGGCAGATAGGTCGGCAGGATGTCGTTGGCGATCACCTGCGAATGCCGCTCGTCCAGGATCTCGCTGATGCCGCTGCGCAGCACCAGGGTCTGGAACTCGGGCAACTGCTCGGGAGGCGCCGTCCTCCACAGGGGCGAATCCACATCCGTCGTGAGCTGGAACCAGTAGAAGCCATAGGGCGGCAGGGTCAGGAGATAGGTGAGCTGGCCGATGGGCGGGAACACAGAGGGGCCCGTCATCTCCACGGGAACCCGGCCCGCAAAGGCCGAGAGGTCGAGCTCCACCGCCTGAGGGGTGCGCGACAGGTTCGCCACGCACAGGATCGTCTCGCCCTCGTGCTCGCGCAGATAGGCCAGAACCTTGCGGTTCGTCGGATAGAGCAGCCGGAACGTGCCGCGCCCGAAGGCATGGTGGTTGCGGCGGAGCATCAGCATGCGGCGCATCCAGTTCAGGAGCGAGTGCTGGTCCCGGCTCTGGGCCTCCACGTTCACCGATTCGAATCCGTAGACGGGGTCCATGATCGCCGGCAGCACCAGGCTCGCCGGGTCCGCCCGCGAGAAGCCGCCGTTGCGGTCCGGCGACCATTGCATGGGCGTCCTGACGCCGTCCCGGTCGCCGAGATAGATGTTGTCGCCCATGCCGATCTCGTCGCCGTAATACACGACGGGTGTTCCGGGCATGGACAGGAGCAGGGCGTTCATCAGCTCGATGCGCCTGCGGTCCCGCTGCATGAGCGGCGCAAGCCTGCGGCGGATGCCGAGATTGATGCGCGCCCGCCGGTCGGCCGCATAGGTGTTCCAGAGATAGTCG
>DATHAU010000510.1:0-6127 GCA_035296545.1 Microvirga sp. | reverse complement strand
CTTGTGGCCTGTCACGACCGCATGCCGCGTCGGCTCCCCCACGATCACGGCCATGGGGGTTGGAATGGTCTTGGCCATCTCCTGCACCATCGAAGGCGCTCCCCGGCAGGCGATCTCTTCGTCATAGGACAGGGCGATGTGAACAGGTCGCTTCAGTGGCGCCTGAACGATCGCCGGCACGAGCGCGAGAACAAGGGCGTCGAAACCTTTCATGTCGGTCGTGCCCCGGCCGTAGAGACGGCCGTTCTTTTCCGTCAGCGTCCACGGGTCGGTGGACCAGGCCTGCCCCTCGACCGGCACGACGTCGGTATGTCCGGACAGCACAACGCCGCCCTCGACCCGGGGACCGATGGTGGCGTAAAGGTTGGCCTTATCGCCCTCGGGACTCATGACCAGGCTGCTTTCGATCCCATGGCTTTGCAACCAGTCGCGGCAGAAGTGGATGAGGTCGAGGTTGCTGCTTGTTGACACGGTCGGGAACGCGATCAAACGTGCGAGCATCTCGCGGGGCGATACGGACATAGGGTCAATCTCCTTGCGACCGACGCAACATCCGCTCCCGGCGATCACCTGGTCAAGCCGGATTTGTCCAGCGCAGGTCTGGAAGGTCGGTTGACGGATCAGGATCGTCTCCACCATGATCCATGACCTGTCATGACTGAACCATGTCCGCCTGCCGCTTCTGCGTCCGGAGCCTCCCTGCCTTTGGACTCTTGCTCTCGGGCCATCGGGTCTGGAGAACGACTTTTCGCCTCGGACCAGCTGGCGCTTGGCCGTAGCGGAGCTGGAGATATCGGAATGCAGACGCAAGCTATGCTCGACATGATGGCCGCAATTCGCCGGAAGGCCGGATCGCACCCGGATCATGTTTTCACGACGACAATCTCTCTGGCCGGTCTCGACGGCTTCTCCGGAAGGAATGCGAGCTCCGCGGCAGCTTTCAAGCCGCCCTCCTCTGCGCGCTCGATCATGGAGATCAGCCGGCGTCCCGGCGGCATGCTCCCTGCGATTGAAAGCATCGCTCCTGCTGAACGGAAATCTCCATGACGATCTTTGATGTAACATTGTTCGACATTGAGTCCGCCCGCAGCCGAATTGATGGACATGTAAGGCGCACTCCTGCATACCGCAGCGCCGAGGCGTCGGAACGACTCGGCCGGCCATGCGCCCTCAAGATGGAGGCGCTGCAGATCGGAGGATCCTTCAAGGCCAGGGGCGTCTTCAACAAGGTGTTGAGCCTGGGCGACAACGAGCGCCAGCGTGGCCTTGTCGCGGTGTCGGGCGGCAATCATGCCATCGCCGTGGCAAAGATTGCGGGCGCACTCGGCCTTGATGCTCTTGTGCTGATGCCGAAAGTGACGCCCCGGCTCAACATCGAGCTGACAACGAAGTTCGGCGCCCGGGTGGAACTCTGCGAAGATGCGACGGAGGCGTTTGACAGAGCTGAAGTCTATGAGCGCCAGGGCAGGGTCTTTATCCATCCCTATGACGATCCCGCGATGATCGCGGGGCACGGTACCCTTGCGCTCGAATTCCTGGAGGATATTCCCGACCTGACCCACGTCTTCGTGTCGATTGGCGGCGGCGGCATGATGGCGGGGGTTTCGGCGGCGCTCAAGGCCAAGCGACCGTCTCTCACGATATATGGCGTGGAAACAGTGGGAGCGCCGACCATGACGGAAGCGCTCAGGGCGGACAAGCCTGTCACGATCCGACCGACATCCCTTGCGCGGACCCTTGGAGCTCCATTTGCCACCCAGCGCACTTTATCGGCCGCAAAGCTCTTCCTGCAGGAGATTGTCCTTGTGGATGATCGGCCCGTCGTTGCCGATGTGAACTGGCTCCTCCAGACAGAAAAGCTTCTCTGCGAGCCGGCTGGAGCATGCGTTCTGACCGCAGCCCAGCAGGTTGCGCCGACTTTGCCGGAGGGATCCGTGATCGGCCTTGTGCTCTGCGGTTCCAATGTGTCGCTTGAGGATCTTGACGCCTGGAACCAGCAATTCAGCGCTGCTTAGCTTCGTAAGCCCGGACCTGATATTTCGAGGAGGTGGAGACATGCCAGAACACAATGTCGAGAAGGTCGCCCTGGGCCGAACCGGTCTCTTGGTCTCAAGACTATGTTTCGGAACCTCAGGGCTCGGAGACATGCCCGATACCTATGGCTACGCCGTCGATGAAGGCAGGGCAAAGGAGACAATCCGGGCGATCTTCGCCGGTCCCGTGAATTTCATCGACACGTCCCGCAACTACGGACTCGGGCGCAGCGAGGAACGGATCGGCTCGATAATCCGCGAGCGCGGCGGACTCCCTGATGGGTTCGTCCTGTCGACAAAGCTGGACCGTGATCCCGAGACAGGCCGGTTCGATGCGGCACAGGCCCGCCGCTCCCTCGAGGAGAGCCTTGCAGCGTTAGGATTGGAGCGGGTTGATCTGCTGCACCTTCATGATCCTGAACACGCGGCCTCTCTGGATGAGGTCATCGGCCCGGATGGCGCTCTTCGCGAGTTGTTCAGGATGCGTGACGAAGGCTTGGCAACGGCCGTCGGCCTCGCCGCTGGTCGGGTCGAATTGATGACGCCGCTCCTGCGGGACTGGGACTTCGACGCACTCATCACCCACAACCGCTACACCCTCGTCAACCGGAACGCGGAGCCCATGATCGACCTCGCATATGCAAAAGGGATTGCGGTGCTGAATGCTGCGCCTTACGGCAGCGGCATCCTTGCCAAGGGCTCGGGCCAGTATGCCAGGTACGCCTATCAGGACGCCACCAGCGATGTGCTCGCGCCCATCCACCACGTTGAGACTGTCTGTCGCCAGCACAATGTCCCTCTCGGTGCTGTTGCCCTGCAGTTCTCCTTGAGGGACAAACGGATCACCTCGACGATCTGCGGGATCACTCGGCCCGATCGCATCGGGCAGACCCTCGAATGGGCGCGGTGCCCCATTCCGGATATCGTCTGGAGTGAGTTGTCATCCGTACCGTTCACAACCGATGACCCGGAAGCAACCCGCGACTACAAGCTTGGTTGAGGAACCTGTTGGGCACACGACGTCCCGAACGTCCAGTTCCTGATCCGCCCCGGAGGGTTTCGGATAACCGTAGCCTTTCGGGTCGGCCAAGTAGTTGGTTCGAAGCTTAGGCCGGCGCCAAGATCCGTAGGCGCAGGCCCATGACGCAGATCCCGTGGCACCTCGCTTGGACCATCGGTGAGGAGTTCAGCGAGCGCATTCATGATCACCTCCTCCTTCCTCAACGAGGCCATTGCCCGCCTTTGGGGAAACCCTATGTCCGTAAGTCGGTCCCGTGTCGCCTGAACCTGCCCGTATTTCGACAGCGCACGCGCCATGACGGCAGCGCCCGAGAGGATTTACGCGATGGCTTTGAACGATAATCCCGTCTGGTTCATCACTGGCTGCTCCACAGGCTTCGGCCGGGAGCTTGGTCAACTCGCGCTCCGCCGGGGTTGGCGGGCGGTGGTGACGGCTCGCGATGTCGCCCGTGTCCAGGATCTCACCAAAGGTCACGAGGATCGGGCACTGGCCCTTTCGCTGGACGTGACGAAGACCGACCAGATCCAGGCCGCCGTCAAGCAGGCGGAGGAGCGCTTCGGCGCCGTCGACGTGCTCGTCAACAACGCTGGCTACGGCTACCAGTCCTCCATCGAGGAGGGCATCGATGCCGAGGTCCGCGCCCAGTTCGATGCGAACGTGTTCGGCCTCGCCGCCATGATCCGGGCCGTGCTGCCCGGCATGCGCGCACGGCGGCGCGGGCACATCATCAACCTGTCGTCGCAGGCGGGCTTCATCGGTTTTGAAGGCTCCGGCTATTACGCTGCCACCAAGCATGCCGTGGAGGGCCTGTCCGACTCGCTCTCCAGGGAAGTCGCGCCGCTGGGGATCAAGGTCACCTGCGTGGAGCCGGGTCCGTTCCGCACCGATTGGGCAGGACGCTCGTTGAAGCAAACGCGCCCCTCCATTGCCGACTATCAGAACACGGTGGGCGCCCGTCTCGAACTGACGGCGAACTACAGCGGAAAGCAGCCCGGCGATCCGGTCCGCGCGGCCGAATCGATCATCAAGATCGTAGAAGCGGACAACCCGCCCAAGCACTTGGTCCTTGGGAGCATTGCCCTCGACGGGGTGCGCAACAAGCTGAAGGAGACGCTGGCCGAGGTCGAGGCCTGGGCGGATATGAGCCGCAACGCGGACTACCCGGACGATCAACGTTAGCGGCAGCAGCGTTCAAGGCGGTGGGCGAGTCGCCGCTCCCCGGGCGGCGCAGCAATTGTGCTGTGCCCGCCCCAACGACTTCCGGCCATCATGGGACAATATTCGAAGGGCTCTGCGCCAGGATCGTGAACACGGCTGATGCGAGTATTGTAGCGGCCGCCGAGCCAAACAGGATCGAACCCACCGGCACACGACGGCTCAGCCACGTGAGCCGCGCAGCTTCGCGGCGCTCCAAGTGGCTCCCGAATTCAGAATCCGACATGCCCAGCCTCCCCAGCTTGCCAATCACCCTTCGGGTACACGCCAATGTGGAGATTGGATGCAGCCGGCGACCGACGAGTGTCTGAGATGGGCAAAGCCGGGAGATCGCCGCAGTGAAGGCTCGAGACTATCTGCGAGCAGCCATGAGATCGTGCGTCAGGACGGTCAGCTTTCCAATCAGCGATGCGGTGTCTCCGTGAGCACAGGACCACTGGGTGGCAACCGCCGATCCATCCACTGAAACCGATACGACCGCAAGCGAGCGCAGTTTGCCGGCGCGGGCCAGTTTCAGATGCTCCTGGAGCAGGTCGATCATCGAAGCTGTCTCCTCGTCGATGGGTGATACCGCAACAGGTCGAAGCCTGGTGACTGACCCGCGAAGCTTTTCCTGGTTCTCGCTCATCTACAAAGGGCTCCCATGTGTTGGTTCGTGGGCTCTGGCTGAGCCTTCTGACGAACTGCAGAATGCGTGATACAGATGAACCAACCCTCAACACCAGCCCTGTTGAGCAGAAACTGCTCCCCTGTCTCAATTCCACAACAGAAAACCATTAAGCTTGGCAAGACCGCAGAGGTGAAGGCGTCAAGCTAAGCCGTACTTCAGGCTGGTCCGCCCAACCGAAGGGAGTGTCTGTCCCGCCACGCAACGAATGATCGGCAAGCTGAGCAATTCCGCATGACCCAATGCGTAGCGGCAGATGACGGTGACCATTGGTCGAGCAAGGCAAGGACATCCCCGACCCTTGATGTCCAAAAGCTGAAGGCCGCACCTAAGGCCCGCGCCCTAATGGTCCAGGCGGTCTTGTCTCTTGGAGCAGGCTACTGAACCGGTGGAGCTCTGGGACCATGTAGGGACTGGGTGAAGCCCGAGAACCAGTCGACAATCTTGAGCGGTTCACTTCCTTTTTTTAATCGTGCGCTCAGATGCCGTTGCTCTTCAAGCTTCTGCTGACGCTCAGCCCATTCGTTCACCGCACCTGAAACGCGCCCGAAGTAGGCGGCTGGAGCGCCGGCGCCTGCCAGAGCGGGTCCGGTCGCTTCCCGGCGACGGCCCATCCAGATCCCAAGCACCCGCTGCTCGCTCCAACCGATGAACCAGGCATCGGTATTCCCCGTCGACGTGCCTGTCTTCCCGTATGCTGGCCAGTGCTTCAACCGAGCAGCCTGTCCCGTTCCAGTTCGAACGACTTCGCGGAGTACGGTTTGCGTCAGGTCAATGCACCTCTCAGGGACGACCCTCGTCCTCGTGATCGTCAGGAAGTCAGCCCGAACTTGGCCACGTCCGTCAACCACCGCCAGCACTCCCGACGGGATCACGCGGTATCCGCCGTTGGCCACAGCCGCATAGGCCGCCGTCATTGTGATGACATTGGTGGAGTAGGAACCAAGGATGGAGCTCAGATCATCCGCGGAACCGGAATCGATTCCAATGCGGTCACTCACCTTGGCGATATTGTCTGGACCAATCTCTTGCGCGAGCCGCACCGCTGCTGCATTGCGCGAGAAGGCAAAAGCCTCCTTCAGCGTCGTCTGCCCCCGATATCCGAGCGAGCCGTTCGAAGGCCAGCTTCCTCTCACAGGCAGGTCGATCACTCGGCTCTCGGGGGTCTTGCCGCTCTCGCAAGCGGCGATG
>DATHAU010000509.1:0-4520 GCA_035296545.1 Microvirga sp. | reverse complement strand
CGGAGCCGCATCGGAGTCCTGCGGCGCCTCGTCGCCCACATGAAGGCGAAGGGAGGTTGCTGGTTCGCAACCCATGAGCAGGTCGCCCGATGGTGTAAGGAACAGGCGGGGATCTGAAGAAGTCGAGCCCCGTGATCCACGAGACTCCGCTGCCTGCTCAGGGATAAGGGTCACCGAGAGTGTCTGGCACCTTTGCGGGATCCATCCCGGCGATGGACAGGAAGGCCGCCCCGGGACGGGCGATCCGCGAGAACAGCCTACCAAAGACAACTCCATCCGTGCGTGCGCGCAGGACCGTGCGCGGGCTGTCGAGCGGCGCCTCTGGGGAGACGATCTCTGCCACGACCTGTCCCTCCTTGACCTTCTCGCCAAGAGCTACCTTGTGCACGATGATGCCGGGTACGGGCGCGCGCACGTGATCAACTGCATCGACGGGAGTGCCTTCACACAGAGCCTCCGGCAGGGGACCAGGATCGCCCACGAGGACGCCGCGCCTCTGCATGAACCGCACGAGGGCATCTGCGTCGAAGGCCGCGAGCTCGTCACTGACATCCGCCTGACCGCGATATTCCATCGTTACCGAGAGACAGCCGTGATCGAGGGGAGCCTCGGGGTAGGCCTCCTTGATGCGCACCCATGGCAGGTCGAAGGACTCGTCGAAGCTCCCGCCGCCGCCTCCGGTAGCGATGAGTGTGGCATGACTCTGAACCTGCGCGGAGAGATCGTGCGCGCCTGGCCAACCCGCTCCGTTGCAGTAGAGATAGGTAATGCCCTCAAAATGGCAGTGCAGGTCCAGCACGATATTCGCGTCGATGGCGAGTTGCAGGAGCTTGATGCGAAGCGCCGTAAGCTCCGAGTGCGGCTTCAGGTCGGCCGCTGTCTCTCGCAAAGCGGCGCGGACAATCCGGTCGTTCTCGGCCGCATCGGAGCCCAACCGCCCCTTGAGTCGCTCAATCGCTGCGGGTGCGATGTCCGGGAAGTTGCGGTTGAAGTTCCCACCCCCTCCGAGATCACCACGTCCGAGATGCATGTTCAGCATCCGCTGCGACAATCCGATTGGGTTTGCGAAGGGCACGACGACGACCTGGCCGAGTACCTCTCCCGCCCGGTCGGCGGCCATCAGGCGCTGCAGCAAATGATGCGCTGCCAGCATCGCGGGCGTCTCGTCCGCATGCAGTGACGCCTGAATGTAGACCTTAGGCTCTGCTGTTTCCGCGCCGAAGCGATGGACCTGCAGACGGCGGCTGGTGCCAAAGCTGCCCTGCAGGATCTCGATCTCCTCCACCCTATGCATCGGTGACAACTCCCTGTTTCACAGTGACGCGCCTCAACTGGGACACGTGTTCCGCTGCTTGATATCATCGGGCCGGCGATTCGCCATGACTGAAAGGCCGATCGTCAAGCGCATTCGAAGTGCATGGTATCGGCAAGAGGAGCCATTATCGACATGACCCGTGAAGCGGCGATCCGCTGTGCCGAGGACCTTGTCACGTCCGGAGCCTTCAAGACTGAACTCACGCGCCTGGTCGCAATGCCGACGGAGAGCCAAAATCCGCAACGGTCCAGCGTACTTGAGGAGTATCTCGTGATCGGGATCAGGCCGATGCTCGAAGAGCTTGGCTTCACTTGCGCCCGGTTGACGCATCCGGGCACACCGGCGCCCTTCCTGTTCGCCGAGCGGAAAGAAGGGGAAGAACTGCCAACTATCCTCGGGTACGGCCATGGCGATGTAGTCAGGGGGCTAGACGTAAACTGGAATAAAGACTTGTCTCCCTGGGCTCTGACGGAAGTCGACGGCAGGTGGTACGGCCGTGGTGTTGCCGACAACAAGGGGCAGCATGCAATCAACATTGCAGCCCTGAAATCCGTACTGCAAACCCGCGGCAGGCTCGGCTTTAACGCGAAGTTCCTTATCGAGA
Source organism: Microvirga sp. (assembly GCA_035296545.1). Lineage (GTDB taxonomy): Bacteria > Pseudomonadota > Alphaproteobacteria > Rhizobiales > Beijerinckiaceae > Microvirga. Next base: position 2,601 of record DATHAU010000509.1, on the reverse strand, counting down.
TGGGTGAAGAGGTCGGTTCGCCTGGACTGCGGGAGCTATGTGCGCAGCATAGGGGCCTACTGATGGCAGATGCTCTGATCGCGTCCGATGGGCCGCGTCTCGCACCGGAGCGGCCGACGCTTTTCCTGGGTACGCGCGGTGTTGCGACCTTTGACCTGACGATTAACGCCCGCAGTGGCGGTCATCATTCGGGGAACTGGGGCGGGCTTCTGTCGGACCCTGCCATTCAGCTCGCACATGCGCTCAGCACGATCGTGTCGCCAGCCGGTCGCATTCGAATTGACGCTTGGGTGCCGCGGGAGATACCCGTCAGCGTGCGCCGGGCACTCTCGGACTGCGTGGTGGATGGGGGCTCCGACGGGCCGGAGATCAATCCCGAATGGGGTGAGCCCGGACTTTCGCCCGCCGAACAGGTCTTCGGCTGGTGCTCGTTCGACGTGCTCGCCATGGAGGCGGGTGATCCAGCGACCCCTGTAAACGCAGTGCCACCCCGGGCCTGGGCGCGCTGTCAGCTCCGCTTCGTGGTCGGCATTGACCCGGACGACATCGTGCCGGCCCTACGCCGCCATCTCGACCGCCACGGATTCTCCATGGTGACAGTGGCAGAGGTCGATGGGATTTCGCGGGCCACCCGCCTCGATCCAGAAGATGAATGGGTCCAGTTTACCGCCGCCTCGATTGAGCGCACGTCGAAGCGGAAGCCAGTCATCTTGCCGAACCTCGGTGGAACCCTCCCGAACGACATCTTCTCTGAGGTTCTTGGCTTGCGGACCATTTGGGTGCCGCATTCCTATCCAGGCTGTTCGCAGCACGGCCCCAACGAGCACCTGCCGTTGAGCATCCTTCTCGACGGACTGCGTTTGATGACAGGCCTCTACTGGGATCTGGGAGAACGGCAAGATGCGACATAATATTAGGAGTTTTAACAGCCTTGCTCGTACCTCCGCAAGCATGCTCACGGCGGACACCATTGAGGAGAGAAATGCCCTCTCAGAAAACGTGGGGAGGGATGTCAACCGACGGTGTGACACTCCTGCGACCACCGGACGAGCTCATGAGGAGCCACGCTCCTCCGACTGTGGAGGAACTCCTGGTCCGTTCAGGCAAGAACCGGAGCCGACCTGCGTTAACGGTGCCGTTACCCGCGCGGTGGATAGTGCCCGTCCATCCAAGGCAAAGGGCAAGTCATGAGTGATACGGTTGGTATTGCGGGCGATCGGATCCGCTCGTTCGTGGAGCGCATCGAGCAGATCGAGACCGAGTTGAAGGAGTTGACTGAGGCCAAGAAGGAGATCTTTGCTGAGGCAAAGGGAGAAGGCTTCGACGTGAAGGTGCTCAAGGAGATCCTCAAGCTGCGCAAACAGGATCAGGACGAGCGCGACGAGCACGAGACCCTTCTCGACGTCTACATGCGAGCCATGGACGAGGCTGAGTCAGCCCCTGCGGCCAAGGCTGCATAGGATCATCTGAACGGCTTAGGTCTTCATGAAGGTCGCTCAATCGGCGGCCTTTTTGATGCACTCGGATATCGCCCCAGAATCATTTGAGCGACTCGGTCTAGCACTTGGATGGGTCCAACGAGAGGTCCGCTTACCGCGTCAGTGCGGAAATTCGGTCTGCTTCCGGAATGTGCCGATATCGTTGAAGAACTCGGCAACTGCCTTTCTTTGGGTGGTCCGAGTACCAGATGTTGGGCCTAAATCGGCAAGCTGACCCTATGAATAGAACGCCAAAGCAGTGCTGAGGAGTTTTTCAACAAAATCTGCCAGCAGATGACCTTCACCTGTCTGCTCAACCGCACTCCCCGGAGGCTAAACGCTTTCCTTGTCATTTGTCATAGCCGAACTGCCTCAGGCCTCCACAGGACGTCTTCCTCAAGAGGATATACCGGACGCAAGAGTTTCTCGAAACAGAATAACTTGTAATCGGAGCTGGTCACCCCACGGCTTGCACATTCAATGACAACCCTCGCCATAGGCTCAAAAACGGGGCGGCAATACATGCGAGATTTCAGGATGAGGTAACGGCACGCACGGGGGTCGAGACCGACGCTCGTGAACACGGCGAGGTCCCACGGCTCGTGAGGCAGTTCGGTGACGAGCACCCGAGCTTGGCCCGTCTCCAGCACGGCAGCCCGCCCCATGAAGCAGCGCATGCCCGTGTAAGTCGGCCCGCTGATTGTGTATTCCCCGTCGCCAAGAACGCGGACCACGCCGCTAAGCCGCAACGGATCCTTGGAGACGCCGATGCGGGGCATGGCCACGCGGTTGCCGATTCCAAGCTCGATCCGTGCGCCGACGCCTGCCGTCATCATTGCCGCCACGGCGTCGGGATCGCAGATCGGGCCCACGACGATGTCGTCGAGCCCTTGCGCCAGTGCCACGCCGAGCACGTCCATGGTATCGCAGGTGCCGCCGGACATGCAGTTGTCGCCGTGATCGAGCAGGAGCACGGGGCCCTGTCCCACTTCCTCGCCGGCGGCGCGCGCCGCAGCGACCGATTGCTGAAGCGGCTCCTCGTGATACACGAACTCAGCGCGGCGCTCCCACAGGAGCTCACCGATATCGCAGGCAACCTCAGCCGCGAGCTCGGTCGATTCCG
>DATHAU010000508.1:0-5085 GCA_035296545.1 Microvirga sp. | reverse complement strand
GCCCCAGCCGCGGGACATGCGCTGGGTCACCCGCGAGGCCATGGTCCAGTCCGCGCTCCTCTCCGCCGCCCGCGCCGAGGAGATCGGCCTGGGGCGCGACCGGATCATCCTGTCGGCCAAGGTGTCGGCGGTTCAGGACCTGATCGCCGTCTACCGGGAGCTGGCCCGCCGCTCCGACTACGCCATCCATCTCGGGCTCACCGAGGCCGGCATGGGCACCAAGGGGATCGTGGCCTCCTCGGCGGCCATCGGCATCCTGCTCCAGGAGGGGATCGGCGACACCATCCGGTTCTCCCTGACCCCGGAGCCCGGCGGCGACCGTACGGTGGAGGTAAAGACCGCCCAGGAACTGCTCCAGACCATGGGCTTTCGCACCTTCGTGCCCCTGGTGGCCGCCTGCCCCGGCTGCGGACGCACCACCTCGTCGGTGTTCCAGGAGCTGGCCCGGGACATCCAGAACTGGATTTCCACCTCCATGCCGGGGTGGCGCCGGCAATATCCGGGGGTCGAGAACCTGAACGTGGCCGTCATGGGCTGCATCGTGAACGGGCCGGGCGAGTCCAAGCACGCCAATATCGGCATCTCCCTTCCGGGCACGGGCGAGCAGCCCGCCGCCCCCGTGTTCATCGACGGGAAGAAGGCCATGACCCTGCGCGGGCCGAGCCTCGCCGGGGACTTCCAGGCCATCGTGCTCGACTACATCGAGAAGAACTACGGCCGGACCGGGCGGGACGCCGCCGAATGAGGCGGCAAGCCGGGCCATGGAACCGCGGGAGAAATTCCGTTTTAAGCTCAGACGCGATGTGCTAGACAGCCGCCGCGCCGGCAATGACGGCCGCTGCGCTCACCGAGCAAAAGCGTCGGACCCGAAGGCGCATTCCACGTTTGGGGTCGATGCCGGAGAAGGGGCCTGCCCTTCGTCGTTCTGAACAGTGATTCCACAAGGGCCGTCCGCGGGCACATCCGCAAAGAAAAGCACCCATGGCAGATCAGCACGCTGTCGCCCCCGGACATGCCGATTCCGCAGTCCCTGAGGCTACCCTTCCCGAGAGCCACCACAGGGCGAGCTTCTGGACCCTGACCCTTGGCGCCATCGGGGTTGTCTACGGGGATATCGGCACCAGCCCGCTCTACGCCATGCGCGAAACCATCATGGCCGCGACCGGGGGGCACCACGGCGTTCCGGTCGCCCTGACCCGCGATCTGGTGATCGGCATCCTGTCCCTGCTGATCTGGGCGCTGATCCTGACGGTCACCGTCAAGTATATCCTTCTCCTGCTGCGGGCGGACAACAAGGGAGAAGGCGGCTCCCTGACCCTGGTAGCGCTCCTGCAGCGCGCCCTCGGAGGACGGCGGAGCCTGCCCGTGCTGATGATGGGCATGGCCGGAGCGGCCCTCTTCTACGGCGATGCGGCCATCACCCCGGCCATTTCCGTTCTGTCGGCGCTCGAGGGCATGAAGCTCGTGGCTCCCGCGTTCGAGAGCTATATCCTGCCGGCCGCGCTGGCGATTCTCATCGGCCTCTTCGCTGCGCAGAGCCGCGGCACCAGCAGGGTGGCGGCCTTCTTCGGGCCCCTCACCCTCCTCTGGTTCATCACCATGGCGGGGCTGGGGATCCTCCACATCTCCGATGACTGGGAGGTCCTGCTCTCCTTCAACCCGTATTACGGCGTGTCATTCCTGGTCATGCATCCGGGAACGGCCTTCGCGATTCTCGGCAGCGTCTGCCTCGCCGTCACCGGTGCCGAGGCGCTCTATGCGGATCTCGGCCATTTCGGCCGCAACCCCATTCGCATGGCCTGGGGCACCGTCGTCTTTCCGGCCCTGACCCTGAACTATCTCGGACAGGGCGCTCTCGTGCTCTCGAACCCGGATTCGGTCACGAACCCGTTCTTCCTGCTGGCGCCGCCGTGGCTGCTCCTGCCCCTGGTGATCCTGGCGACGCTGGCCACCATCGTCGCGTGCCAGGCCGTGATCACGGGCGCGTTCTCCCTGACGCGACAGGCCGTGCAGCTGGGCCTGCTGCCGCGCCTGGAGGTCCGCTTCACTTCCGAGACGCACCAGGGGCAGATCTATCTGCCGCGGGTGAACTGGTTCCTGCTCGCTGCCGTGGTCACCCTCGTGATCACCTTCGGCTCGTCGAGCAGCCTCGCCAGCGCCTACGGCATCTCGGTGTTCGGCACGATGATCGTCACGGCCCTGCTCGCCTGCCTCGTGTTCAGCCGGGTGTGGGGCTGGGGGCCGCTCAAGACCGCTCTCGTGATGGTGCCGCTGATCGCCATCGACTTCACCTTCCTGTCCTCGAACCTGTTCAAGCTCCTGGACGGCGGCTACGTGCCGCTGCTGATTGCCGGCACCTTCTTCGTGCTGATGTTCACCTGGGTGAAGGGAACCCGGATCCTGTTCGACAAGACCCGCAAGGTGGACGTGCCCTTCCTCGAGCTGGTGCAGATGCTGGCCAAGAGCCCGCCGCACCGGGTGAAGGGCACCGCCGTGTTCCTCACCAGCGACCCGGACACCGCCCCGGCGGCGCTCCTGCACAACCTCAAGCACAACAAGGTGCTGCACGAGAAGAACGTGATCCTGACCGTTCGCAGCGAGGACGTGCCCCGGGTGGAGAACGAGGACCGGGTGCAGATCGAGCATGTGGGCGATTCGTTCTGGCGCATCCGCCTGAGCTACGGCTACATGGAGACGCCCAACATTCCCCGCGGGCTGGCCATCCTGCGCAAGCAGGGCTTCAAGTTCGACATCATGGCCACGTCGTTCTTCCTGTCGCGGCGCTCGATCCGCCCCGCCACCCATTCGGGCATGCCGCTCTGGCAGGACAAGCTGTTCATCGGCCTCGCCAAGTCGGCGAGCGACGCCACGGACTTCTTCCAGATCCCCACCGGGCGCGTGGTGGAGGTGGGCACCCAGGTGACGGTGTAGGGCCGTTGCCCTTCGGGCGGCCGGATGCCACTCTCGCGCCGCCATGACGAACATCACCCTCATCCGCCCGAATCTGGCGTGGCTGCCCGCCTACGAGCAGGCGCTGGCCCGGGGCTGGTCGCCCAACACGGATCAGGATGTCAGCCGCGAGCAGCTCCTGCACCTGCGGCAGAATCCCGAGCGCTTTCTCTACGACCTCTACAACAGCCCGATGATCCGCCTGCCGAGCGGGCGCGACGTCCCGCGCCTGCCCGCGCACGACTTCTGGATCAGCGACGGGGAGTTCTGCGGCCGGATCGGCTTCCGCTTCCAGAGGGGCACGGAGGATCTGCCGGCGACGGCCTACGGCCATATCGGCTACACCATCGTGCCCTGGAAGCAGAGGCGCGGCTACGCCACCAGGGCCCTGCGGCTGATCCTGCCCGTCGCCCGGGCGGAGGGCTTCTCCCGGGTCATGATCACCTGCGACGACGACAACGACGCCTCGCGGAAGGTGATCCTCGCCAATGGCGGCGTGCCTGCCGGAACCGTCCCGCACATCACCCGCCCCGGCCATGTGAAGCTGAGCTTCTGGGTGCCGACCCTCGAAGGCTAGGCCTCTCCCGCATCCTTGACCCCTCCGGGGATTGCCCCTACCCAACGCCGCATCTTCCCGCGAGGACACCACTTGAGCGCCCCTTCCCGTTCCCCCCTCGTCCTCAGCCGCAGCGAGGCGGTGCTGGTGGGCATCACCATCCTCTGGGGCGCCACGTTCCTGGTGGTCCAGAACGCCCTGGCGGCGAGCGGGCCCCTGTTCTTCGTCGGCCTGCGCTTCGGCAGCGCGGCGCTGGTCATGGCCCTGGTCGCGGCTCCCGTGCTTCGGGGCCTGACCTGGGCCGAGGCCAGGGCCGGGGCGATGATCGGCGTCGCCATCTTTTTCGGCTACACCCTGCAGACCTACGGCCTCCAGACCATCCCCAGCAGCAAGTCGGCCTTCATCACGGCCCTCTACGTGCCCATCGTGCCCCTCCTGCAATGGCTGATCCTCAAGCGGCCGCCCGGGATCATGGCCTGGATCGGCATCGGCCTCGCCTTCATGGGGCTCGCGCTGCTCGCCGGCCCGGACGGAACATCCATCGGGCTCGGCATCGGCGAATTCCTGACCCTGCTCAGCGCCGCGGCCATCGCGTCCGAGATCATTCTCATCGGCGGCTTTGCGGGCCGGGTCGACGTGCGCCGGGTCACCGTGGTGCAGCTTGCCGCCACCTCGCTCCTGGCCTTCGGCCTCATGGCGCCCATGGGGGAGCCCGTGCCCGGCCCGTCATGGCTCCTGATCCTCAGCGCCGTGGGCCTGGGCCTTGCGAGCGCCGGCATCCAGCTCGCGATGAACTGGGCGCAGCGGACGGTCTCGCCCACCCGCGCGACAGTGATCTACGCGGCCGAGCCGGTCTGGGCCGGGATCGTCGGCCGGGTCTTCGGCGAGCTCCTGCCGGCGGCCGCCCTCGTCGGGGCGGGCCTGATCGTTGCGGGCGTCGCCGTCAGCGAGCTGAAGCCGCCCCGCCGGCTGCGGCTGCGCCGGTCGGCAAGCGCCTGAATCAAACCTTCCGGTCCGCCACGAAGCGCACCGCCTCGCGCAGGGTTTGCGCCTGAGCGCCGAAGCCCGCGAGGGCGGCTTCGGCCCGCTCCACGAGCTGGCGGCATTCCCGCTTTGCGCCTTCGAGCCCCAGCAGGTCGACCAGGGTGGCCTTGCCCTTCTCCTGGTCCTTGCCCGTGCGCTTGCCCAGGGCCTCCGCCGAGGATTCCCGGTCGAGGATGTCGTCGGCCACCTGGAACGCCGCGCCGAGGGCCCGCCCGTATTCCACGAGGCTGCCCCGCGCGCCCGCATCGGCCCGGCCCAGGATCGCCCCCGCCTCCACCGAGAAGGTGAGGATGGCGCCCGTCTTCATCATCTGGAGCCGCCTCACGTCCGCCTCGGCGAGCCCGGCTTCGCCGTAGCGCCCCTCCGCCGAGAGATCGAGCATCTGCCCGCCGACCATGCCGCCCAGTCCCGAGGCGCGGGCAAGGCCGAGCACGAGGTCGGACCGGACCGCCGCGTCGGCGTCGGTCTCGGGGTCGGCCAGAACCTCGAAGGCCAGGGTCTGGAGGGCGTCGCCCGCCAGGATGGCGGTGGCCTCG
>DATHAU010000507.1:0-12077 GCA_035296545.1 Microvirga sp. | reverse complement strand
CATGGTGAGGAAGCTCCGGGTGTCCCTGGCGCTCCAGCCCATCGCCACCGCGATCTTCGCCAACTCGCCCTTCACGGACGGCAGGCCCAACGGCTTCCTGTCCATGCGCTCGCAGATCTGGCGCGACACGGACGCGGACCGTACGGGCATGATGGCCTTCGCATTCGAGGACGGCTTCGGCTACGAGCGTTACGTGGACTGGGCCCTCGACGTGCCGATGTATTTCGTCAAGCGCGGCTCCACCTATCACGACGTGGCGGGCGCGTCCTTTCGCGATCTTTTCGCCGGAAAGCTTGCGCAATTGCCGGGCGAGCGCGCCACCCGCTCCGACTGGGCGAACCACGTCTCCACCCTGTTTCCTGAGGTGCGCCTGAAGCGCTATCTCGAAATGCGCGGCGCGGATGTGGGCAACCTCGAACACATCGTCGCGCTCTCGGCCTTCTGGACCGGATTGCTCTATGACGAGGCGGCCCTCGACGGCGCCTGGGACCTGGTGAAATCCTGGAGCGCCGAACAGCGCGAGGACCTGCGCGCCAGCGTGCCGAAGCTCGCCCTCAAGGCGGCCGTTGCAGGCCGCCCCGTGCAGGAGGTCGCCCGGGACGCCCTGGCGCTCTCGGCCGCGGGCCTGAGGCGCCGCGCCCTGCTCGACGAGGCCGGCCGGGACGAGACCCGGCACCTCGCCTATGCGCAGGAGATCGTCGCCTCCGGCCGCACGGCGGCGGAGCGCCTGCTGGAGCGCTATCGCGGCCCGTGGAACGGCTCCGTGCGGCCCGCCTTCACGGAATGCGCGTTCTAGAGGATGAAGTCGCTCTTCGAGAGGTGCACGCCGTACACCCAAAACGTCATGTCGATGGCGCTGTCCTTGTCGCCGTCCACCTGCACGATGGTGTCGGTCCCCGACTTGACCAGCTTGACCTCGCCGAAAGCCTTGGTGAAGCCCTTCACCACCTTGAACGCCTGGTTGCCCTTCAGCCCCAGGTTGGCGTCGATCTTGCTCAGGTCGATCTTGTCCTGGCCTTTCGTGAACTGGAAAATCTCGTCCCAGGTGGCGCCCGTGGTGCCGCTGTCCTTCAGGCTCTCGTAGCGGACCACGTCGCGGAAGCTGTCCGTTGCACCGTTTGCAGCGTTGATCGAATCCTTGCCGAGGCCGCCGATCAGGGTGTCTCCATCGCTGCCGCCGATCAGCGTATCGTTGCCCTCGCGGCCATCCAGAAGGTCGCTGCCGCCTCGGTTGCTGATGAAATTGGCGTCTGCGGAGCCGAAGATCGTATCATTGCCGTAGCCGGTGATCACATTCTCGAATCCGAAGAACTGATCGATGCCGAATTCGCCCAGGTCCTGGGCTTTCGTGCTCGCAAGGTCGAGCTTGATGCCGTTGTAGTTGTCCTCCCCGCCGAAGGGTCCGTAGTGGATTTTCTGAAAGTTCAGCCAATCCGTACCGCTGCCGCCGAAATACAGGTCGTTTCCGGCATCCACATTGACGACGTCGCCGCCGGCGCCGCCATGGACGGTATCGTCCCCATCCCCATCCGACAACGTGTCGAAGTCAGCGCCTCCATCCAGGAAGTCGTTGCCCGCACCTGTAAAAATCGCGTCGAACCCGGCGCCCGCCGTGACGCGATCATCCTGAAGGCCGTGTTCGGCCGCCGCGTCGGAGACCAGGTTGAAGATATCTTGTCCGTTCGTCCCAACACGGTTGGCCATCGCTATTTTTCCTTTGTGCTGGCCCTCACGCTACCGGTGGGGCGGGTAGGATGTGATAAGATTACATTATGTTGGTGAAAGGGGAGTTGAGGATCGGCCGACTGTTTCGCCCTTCGACCTGCACGCCTGCTGGCTCACAGGATGAAGTCGCCCTTGGTCAGGTGAGTGCCGAGCACGAGGAAGGTCATGTCCACGGCCTTGTCCTTGTCGCCATCCACCTGCACGATGGTGTCGGCCCCTGACTTGACCAGCTTGACCTCGCCGAAGGCTTTGGTGAAGCCCTTGACCACCTTGAAGGCCTGGTTGCCCTTCTGGCCCAGGTTCGCATCGAGCTTGCTCAGGTCGATCTTGTCCTCGCCACGGACAAAGTCATGGATCACGTCACCTGTGGCGGCTGTGGCGCCGCTGTCCTTCAGGCTGTCGTAGCGGGCCACGTCGCGGAGGTTGTCCCCGCTGCCACCGCCGTTTCCGATGTGAAGATTATCCGGGCCAAGGCCGCCGATCAGAATGTCGGCACCGTCTCCGCCATAAAGAGTGTCGTTGCCGTCACGACCGTACAGGACATCGTCGCCGTCATTGCCATCAATGTGATTAACGCCATCGGTTCCGAGGAACGTGTCGTTGCCGTAGGAGCCGTAGACACCCTCGAAGCCGAAGAAGCGGTCGACGCCGAACTCGCCGAGATCCTGGGCCGAGGTCAGGGACAGGTCGACCGTGACGCCTTGATAAGCCAACTTCAAGGCTCCTTTGAACCCGATGTGGATCCAATCGAACCACAGAAGGTCGGAGCCGCCCCCGCCATAGTAGAGGTCGTTGCCCGCATCGACCTGAACAGCGTCCCTCCCTGACCCGCCGAGCACCGTGTCGTTGCCATCGCCATCCGCATAGGTGTTGTCGCCGTCGCCCCCCTCCAGGTGGTCGTTGCCGGCTCCCGTTCGGATGGTGTCGTGGCCGCCGAGCCCGACGACGCGGTCGTCCTCCAAGCCATAGTTGTAGTTGGGGTCGACGGTCAAATTGAAGACGTAGTTTGTGCTGTCGTTCGTCCCGATGCGAATGGCCATGGGTGTGCTCCGGTCCTGTGGCGTCTGTCGCTGTTAGGCGATCAGGTAGGACTCGGAAACGTTATGACAATACCCGCCCGGCGAGTCTTGTCGGGCCGGCCGCGGGAGGCCATCGGTCCTGGGAAGGCAGCCCTCTCCAGGACCGCGGCTTCACGCCGCCTCGGCGGTCGCGACCCGGTTGCGGCCGCTGGTCTTGGCCCGGTAGAGCGCCTGATCGGCCATGGCGACCAAGTCGTTCGCGGCGGCGTGGGAGGGCTCGAAGGCGGGCATGCTGGTGGCGCCGCCGATGCTCACCGTCAGGATGGTCAGGGGCAGGTTGGAGTCGTGGCGCAGGGCCAGCGCCTCGATGCGGGAGCGGATGTTCTCGGCCACCACGGCCGCGCCCTCCGCATCCGTGTCCGGCAGCAGGATGGCCATTTCCTCCCCGCCGTAGCGGGCCACCAGATCGCCCGGCCGGCTCACCGTCAGGGAGAGAACCTGCGCGACGATCCTGAGGCATTTGTCGCCCGCCTGGTGGCCGTAGACGTCGTTATAGGCCTTGAACTGGTCCACATCGATGAGGAGCAGGGACAGGGGCGTGCCGTCGCGGGCGGCGCGCCCCCATTCGAGGTCCAGGCGCCGGTCGAAGGTGCGGCGGTTGGCAAGCCCCGTCAGGCCGTCCGTGCCCGCCAGCACGGTCAGCTCGACCTCGGCCTCCTCCCGCCGCCGCAGCTCTCCCGCCAAACCCCAGCCCAGGGACCCGATGGTGATCACCAGCACGGCGATGACGCCCATATGGAACGCGAACTCGCCCGTCCAGCGCGCCAGCGCCTCGTCCCGCCCGAAGGAGGCCAGAACCCCGATGGGAAAGGCATGGTTGCGCTGGAAGCCGCCGATGCGCTCCAGCCCGTCGAAGGGCGACACGTAGGCGTAGGAGCCCGAGGCCCATCCGTCCTTGAGCCAGGGCGCGTGCGAGGCGTTCATCCCGATCGCCCGCTCCTGGTAGGGATAGCGGGACAGGAGCGTGCCGTCCTTGTGGAAAAGGGCGACGACGCCCTGGGATCCCACGTCGATGCCGCCGAAGAAGTTGGCGAAGTAGCGGGGCGGGATGCTGGCCTGGGCCACGCCGCCGAAGCTCCCGTCGGGCTTGCCGATGCGGCGGGAGAGGGTCAGGACCCACTCGCCCCCGACCGGATCGCGGATCAGCGGCCCGAGGAACAGCCCTCCGCCGTTGGCCGCGTGATGGCGGAAGAAGGGCTGCTCGCGGCCGTTCACCTTGCCGCGATGGCCCGGCAGGGAGCTGCTGAGCAGCATCCCGTCCTCGCCGTAGACCGTCAGGGACTTGATGCGCTGCAGGGACTGCACCCGTTCCGCCAGAAAGGCGTCCAGCCTGCCGACGGCCTCCGGCAGGGCGCCGCCGGTCTCGACCCGCTCCACCGCGTCCGCCAGAAGGGCGTCCGCCACCTCGAAGCTGTCCTGGGCGTGCTGGACCAGGGACCTGGCGAGGTTCATGGCGTCGGCGCTGATCTTGGCGATCTCCTGCTCCCGCTCGCTCCAGTCGCGCCAGCCTTCGAGGCCCAGGATGATCAGGCACACCGCCGCCACGAAGGCCTTGAGCCCTCGGGCCGACGACTTGGGCCGGATGCGAGCGAATACCGTCATGTTGCCCCCAAAGGGCCGCCGCTAGTCTGATGCCAGCTTGAGCCCGAGTATGCCTGCCACGATCAACCCGATGCAGGCCAGGCGAGTCGCCGTGGCCGGCTCGCCCATGAGATAGATTCCGAGGAGCGCCGTGCCGACCGTTCCGATCCCGGTCCACACCGCGTATCCGGTCCCCACCGGTAGCGTCTTGAGCGCCAGCCCCAGGAGCAGGACGCTCACCACCATGCTGACGAGGGTCAACACGGAGGGAACGAGGCGCGTGAAGCCCTCCGTGTACTTCAACCCGATCGCCCAGCCGACCTCGAACAGGCCGGCAAGGGCGAGATACGCCCACGCCACGACAGGACCTCCGTCACTGGCGGGGCCGGTCCCCGCACGATCGAAGTATAGAAAGGACGGTCGAGCGTCTCAACGCATGTGGGACGCTGTCCCCAACAGGTGACGCACAAGGTGACGCATAGAAGAGCATCAATCAAGATATAATATGACGCTACGTCAGGTCGTCTCAGTTACCGGCCTCGTCCGAGGTCCGGCTCGACGGCTTGAGGGACGCAAGCGGGTTGAACGGCGCGTAGATCTGATGCTTCCACTGGTCGCCGCAATTCATGCAGATGGAGCGGATCATGTGGTTGCTCTGCTCCATGCGCTTGAGAAGCCGCTCCTGCCGCTCCTTGGCCTCGTTGCGCTCGAAGCCGGAGGGGCGCACGGTCAGCTGCATGGCCTTGCCTTCCTCCTGGGCGAGGGCGGCTCCCATGGAGGCGAGAAGGGCAAGGCCCGCCCATGCGAGTCCCTTGGGCGGAAGCGTGGTGGGAGAAGGCATGAGGGGCGGTTCCGGTGAGGTTTGCGTCATGGGGTTGCAGAAGGGCCGATCATACGGGGAGGGCTTCCGCAGGGAAGCCCCCGTCCGATCCGATCAGACCTGCCGGACCGCGCCCCGGGCGGCGCTGGTGGCCAGCAGGGCGTAGGCCCTGAGAGCCGCCGTCACCTTGCGCTTGCGCGGGGCGGCGGGCTGCCAGCCCTTGGCGTTCTGCTCGGCGCGCCGCCGCTCCAGCTCCGCCTCGTCCACCGCCAGATCGATGCGGCGGTTGGGGATGTCGATGTCGATCCGGTCGCCGTCCCGCACCAGGCCGATGGTGCCGCCTTCCGCCGCTTCCGGGGAGGCATGGCCGATGGACAGGCCCGAGGTGCCGCCGGAGAAGCGCCCGTCGGTGACGAGCGCGCAGGCTTTACCCAAGCCCTTCGACTTCAGGTAGCTCGTGGGATAGAGCATCTCCTGCATGCCGGGGCCGCCGCGGGGTCCCTCGTAGCGGATCACCACCACGTCGCCCGCCGCCACCTTGCCGTTGAGGATGCCGTCGACCGCCGCGTCCTGGCTCTCGAACACCCTGGCGGGGCCGGAGAACTTCAGGATGCTCTCGTCCACGCCCGCCGTCTTGACGATGCATCCGTCGACGGCGATGTTGCCGAACAGCACCGCAAGGCCGCCGTCCTTGGAGAAGGCGTGCTGCGCGTTGCGGATCACGCCGCCCTCGCGGTCGGTGTCCACGCTGTCGTAGCGGCTCGACTGGCTGAAGGCCACCTGCGTCGGCACCCCGCCGGGGGCCGCGCTGAAGAACTCGTGCACGGCCGGGCTGCCGGAGCGCTTCACGTCCCAACGCTCGAGGGCGTCCTTCATGGTCTCCGCGTGAACGGTGTTCACCGAGGTGTCGAGAAGCCCGGCGCGGTCGAGTTCGCCCAGGATGCCCATGATGCCGCCGGCCCGGTGCACGTCTTCCATGTGCACGTCGGCGATGGCGGGCGCGACCTTGCACAGCACCGGCACGCGCCGCGACAGGCGGTCGATGTCCGCCATGGTGAAGGGCACCTCGGCCTCGTGGGCCGCAGCCAGCAGGTGGAGCACCGTGTTGCTCGACCCGCCCATGGCGATGTCGAGGGTCATGGCGTTCTCGAAGGCCGCGAAGCTGGCGATGGAGCGGGGCAGCACGCTCGGGTCGTCCTGCTCGTAGTAGCGGCGCGCCAGATCGACGATCAGGTGTCCGGCCTCCACGAAGAGGCGGCGGCGGTCGGCGTGGGTGGCCAGCGTCGAGCCGTTGCCCGGCAGGGACAGGCCGAGCGCCTCCGTGAGGCAGTTCATGGAATTGGCCGTGAACATGCCCGAGCACGAGCCGCAGGTGGGGCAGGCGGAGCGCTCGATGGCCTTGATGTCCTCGTCGGCGATCTTGTCGTCGGCGGCCGCCACCATGGCGTCCACCAGGTCGAGCTTCCTGGTCACGCCGTTGAGCAGAATCTTGCCGGCCTCCATCGGCCCGCCGGACACGAACACCGCCGGGATGTTCAGGCGCATGGCGGCCATGAGCATGCCGGGGGTGATCTTGTCGCAGTTGGAGATGCACACCATGGCGTCGGCGCAATGGGCGTTGACCATGTATTCCACGGAATCGGCGATCAGCTCCCGGGAGGGCAGGGAGTAGAGCATCCCGTCATGGCCCATGGCGATGCCGTCATCCACCGCGATGGTGTTGAACTCCTTGGCGACGCCGCCCGCCTGCTCGATCTCCCGCGCCACGAGCTGGCCCAGGTCCTTGAGGTGGACGTGGCCCGGCACGAACTGGGTGAAGGAGTTCACCACGGCGATGATCGGCTTGCCGAAATCGGAATCCTTCATGCCCGTGGCCCGCCACAGGCCGCGAGCGCCCGCCATGTTGCGGCCGTGGGTGGTGGTGCGTGAGCGATAGGCTGGCATGGCTACCTCGTATCCTTTGGGCCTTGTTCAACCGAAATTGCGCCACTTGCAAGGAAAAATGCCATTCCTTGTGGTTGACGCTGGTCTGCCGCAAGGTCATTGCGTGCGGCCAGGCTTTCGGCGCGGCGCGGAGATCCGGGACCATCATGAGCATATCGGCTTCGGACCGGCCCTTGCGCCGCATCGTCGCCCTCGTGGCGGCGCTCAACCTGGGCTATTTCGGCATCGAGTTCGCGGTGGCGCTCGCCATCGGGTCGGTGTCCCTGTTCGCCGACAGCATCGACTTCCTGGAGGATGCCTCGGTCAACCTGCTCATCCTCCTGGCCCTGGGGTTCGGGCAGGCGGCGCGGGCGCGGGTGGGCATGGGGCTGGCGGCCATCCTGCTGGTGCCGGGGCTGGCCACCCTGTGGATGGCCTGGCAGAAGTTCGCCCTGCCGGCGCCGCCCGCGCCGCTGCCCCTGTCCCTTGCGGGCGCCGGGGCGCTCGCGGTCAACCTGGCCTGCGCCTTCCTGCTCGCCCGCTACCGCCACCAGGGCGGCAGCCTCACCCGGGCGGCGTTTCTCTCCGCCCGCAACGACGCCTATGCCAACGTGGCCATCGTGGCGGCGGGCCCGGTCACGGCCGCCACCCTGTCGGCCTGGCCCGATCTCATCGTCGGCCTGGGGATCGCGGCCCTCAACGCGGACGCGGCCCGGGAGGAGCGCAAGGCGGCCTGACCTTGCCGCCAAGCTGAAACGGCTCAGCCGCGAGGCGCGTTGTCCCGGCTGATCCCACCGGAAAGGCGCAGGAGGCCGAGATGCTCACTCAAACCGAAATGGACGCCCCGGCCCATCTGCAATACGAGCCCATCGGCGCGGGGGGCGGCCCCGGCCACCCCAGCGACGTGAGGGAGTTCCCGTCCCTGCGCGAGGCGGTGCACTGGGCCATGAACAACGAGGCTCCCGCCGGCATGCAGACGGTGATCCGCGCCGCCTCCGGGGCCGTGCTCGGGCCGCGGCACCTGGAGGAGATCTGGTCGAGCCTCCAGGGGCCCTGAGGCCTCTGCTAGATCCACCCCAGGCTCAGGCCTCCGACCGCGAGGTAGCGGGCGGTCTTGGCGAGCGCCACGAGCAGGATGAAGACCGGCAGGGATTCCCTCATGATCCCGGCCACGATGGTGAGCGGGTCGCCGATCACCGGCACCCAGCTCAGCAGCAGGGTCCAGCGCCCGTAGCGGTGGTACCAGGCCTCGGCCCTCGCCATCCTCTCGCGCCGGATGGGAAACCAGCGGCGGCCCTCGAAATGGGCCAGGAACCGCCCCAGGAACCAGTTCGCGATGGAGCCCAGGGTATTGCCCAGGCTCGCCGCGAGGATCAGCAGCCACCACGCGTAATGCTCGGCCAGCAGCATCCCGAACAGCACCGCCTCCGACTGGAACGGGAAGATCGTGGCCGACAGGAAGGATGCGGCGAAGAGGGCGCCGTATTCGGCAAGATGCGGCATGGGGGCGGATCGCTCAGGGGCTCAGGGAGGCAAGCCCTTACCATGCTTCGTCGGCCCTGCCGATCCGCTCCGGCGAGCGCGGCTCAAGACCCCTAGAAGCTCAGGCCCCACATGACGAGGAGGCCGACCACGCCGATGGCCGCGATCCCCAGGAAGGCAAGCCAAGGGTGCTTCCGCGCCGGACCCATATCGCCGAACATGGCTTTCTCCATTCAAGGGGAGACCCTAGCGGGCCAATGTGATCGCAATGAGACCTCGTACGCGCAGCGGCGCGTGGCGAGGGGCAGGAGCGATCCTCCTCCTCGGAAAATAGCGCGGGCGGAGGCCTGGACTTCCGGGAGAAACCTGCTCCACGATCGGATTCGAAAGAGGGGGCCTATCATGAAACTGTTTCTTGCGGCCGCGGCGGCGGCTGTTCTGCTGAGCGCCACGGCGAACGCCAAGTGGGAGGTGGAAGTCTCGGAAGACGCCATGACCGACGAGACCACGGCATACATGGCCGTCGAGGAGAGCGACGACAGCGACATCGGCCTTGCCATCAAGTGCTGGGACGACAAGGACAAGACCATTTCCTTGTACATCTTCCCGAACGTCGACTACGACAGGGCCGCCAAGTACGAGCCTTACGAGACTTTCAGCTTCAGGGTCGACAGGGGCGAAATCTTCAAGCTGCCCGTGGCGCCCGAGGAGATGGACGGCTCCCTCGTCTATGCCATCTCCGTGCCCGGAAGCCATCGTGCCGCCGCGGCGCTCAAGAGGATCGGAGCGGCGCAGAACCGGGTCGCCGTGGAGACGACAACCCGGCAGATGCGGTTCGACGTCAGCGATTCGGGAAGCGCGTTCAACGATTTCAAGACAGCCTGCAAGCTCGACGCGGCAAGCTGAAGCGGATCGGGATTGTTAAGCCTGCGCACCGGCCGCTTGCGCCCGGTCCTCTCCTTGACTACGTGAGCGGCCTGCCCGCCGCGTCGTTCATTCCGGCATCGAGCGCGGCCGGGCCCTTTGAGGAAAGCGTCCCTTGGATCAGTTCGACGTGGTGGTGATCGGCGCCGGGGCCGCCGGCATGACCTGCGCGGCGGAGGCCGGCAAGCGCGGGCGCTCCGTGCTGGTCATCGATCATGCGCCAAAGCCCGGCGAGAAGATCCGCATCTCCGGCGGCGGGCGCTGCAACTTCACCAACCTCAACACGTCGCCCGCCCGGTTCATCTCCCGCAACCCGAGCTTCGCCATCTCGGCCCTGCGCCGCTACACGCATCGGGACTTCATCGCCCTCGTGGAGCGCCATGGCATCGCCTATCACGAGAAGACCCTGGGCCAGCTCTTCTGCGACGGCTCCTCGCGGCAGATCGTGGATCTCCTGCTGGGTGAGATGCGGGAGGCAGGCGTAAGGCTTCGCCTGGGCACCCGGGTGGAGGCCGTCGAGAGGAACGCGGGCGGCTTCCTCCTCAGGCTCCAGGCGGGGGCGGTGGGGTGCCGCTCCCTGGTGGTGGCGACGGGCGGCAAATCGATCCCCAAGATGGGCGCGACCGGCTTCGGCTACGATCTCGCGCGGCAGTTCGGCCTCGCCGTGGTGGAGACGCGCCCGGCCCTGGTGCCGCTCACCCTCGAGCCCACCCTGCTGGAGCGCCTTGCTCCCCTGGCGGGCGTGGCGGTGGATGCGGTCGCGGCCTGCGGCCGGACCAGCTTCGCGGAGGCGATGCTGTTCACCCATCGGGGCCTGAGCGGCCCGGCGATCCTGCAGATCTCCTCCTACTGGCGCGAGGGCGACGAGATCGCCCTGTCGCTGCTGCCGGGGGTGAACCTGTTCGAGGAGTTGCGCGCAGCGCGGGCGCAGAACGGGCGGCAGGCCCTTCAGACGGCCCTGTCTGCCTTCCTCCCCAAGCGCCTGGCGCAGCTCGTGGCCGATGGCGAGAAGGGGCCCGCCAACCTGGCGGATTATTCCGACAAGCGCCTGCGCGGCATCGACGAGGCGGTGAACCGGTGGCGCTTCAAGCCCGCGGGCTCGGAGGGCTACCGCACGGCGGAGGTGACCCTGGGCGGCGTCGACACGGGCGAGCTCGATTCCCGCACCATGGAAGCCAGGCGCGTGCCCGGCCTCTACTTCATCGGCGAGGTGGTGGACGTGACCGGCTGGCTCGGCGGCTACAATTTCCAATGGGCCTGGTCCTCCGGCTGGTGCGCCGGCCAGGCCGCGTGAGCGGCTGCGGACGCGGCAGGGCGGATCGGTCGGGCCTTGCCCTCGCGGCCGGCGGGGTTATCTCCACCCCGGACCGAGCGCCGCCGGAGCGGCGCCCGCCCCATAGGCCCGCATGCCTCACAGCCATTCCCGGAGATCCCCCATGCAGCAGCGTCGCCTCGGCTCCTTGCAAGTGTCCGCCCTCGGCCTCGGCTGCATGGGCATGTCGGAATTCTACGGCGGCCGCGACGAAGGCGAGGCCGTGGCCACGATCCACCGCGCCGTCGAGCTGGGCGTGACCTTCCTCGACACCGCCGACATGTACGGCGTCGGCCGCAACGAGGAGCTGGTGGGCCGGGCCATCGCCGACCGGCGCGGCAAGGTGGTGCTCGCCACCAAGTTCGGCAACGTGCGCGCTCCCGACGGAACGCGCATCGGCATCAGCGGAAAGCCCGACTACGTGCGCGAGGCCTGCGACGCGAGCCTGCGGCGGCTCAAGGTGGAGGTGATCGATCTCTACTACCAGCACCGGGTCGATCCGGACACGCCCATCGAGGACACGGTGGGGGCGATGGCCGATCTCGTGCGCCAGGGCAAGGTGCGCCATCTCGGCCTCTCCGAGGCGGGGCCGCAGACCATCCGCCGCGCCCATGCGGTCCATCCGATCACGGCGTTGCAGACGGAATATTCCCTGTGGAGCCGCGATCCCGAGGACGAGCTTTTCGCCGTCGTGCGCGAGCTCGGCATCGGCTTCGTGCCCTATTCGCCCCTCGGGCGCGGGTTCCTGACCGGGCAGATCAGGAGCCCGGACGATCTCGATCCGGACGATTTCCGCCGCGGCTCGCCCCGCTTCCAGGGCGAGAACTTCCAGAGGAACCTGGACCTCGTGCGCGAGATCGAGACTATCGCGGGCGAGAAGGGCTGCACGCCCGCGCAACTGGCGCTGGCCTGGGTGCTGGCGCAGGGCGACAGCATCGTGCCGATCCCCGGCACCAAGCGGCGGCGCTACCTGGAAGAGAACCTGGGCGCCCTGGAGGTGAAGCTCACGCCGGAGGACCTGGAGCGGATCGACCGCATCATCCCGCCGGGTGCTGCCGCAGGCGCCCGCTATGCAGCGCCGGCGATGCAGTTGCTCGGGCGCTAGAGCATTTTTCGGCGAAGTGGATCCGGTTCGCCGTCAAAAAATGCGGAGCATCCAAGAAGAGAGCTGATTCCATGCAAGTGGAAACAGCTCTAGCTACGTCGCTGCTCGCCGGCGACATGTCCTGCG
>DATHAU010000506.1:0-2138 GCA_035296545.1 Microvirga sp. | reverse complement strand
CTTCATTCATCACGCAGACTGCATGGCTGGCGCTCATGATCATTGGCTATGCGCGATTCAGGATCAGAGCGGCGTGATGGCACTAGAACCCTGTCGGGTCAGACCAACGCAACGGCCGGTCACGATAGTGCAGGGCACCGCAGTTCGCTATGCGTCGAAAGCCGCCTGTTCCCGAACCGCGTGAAGGGCATATCCAAACTGCACCGCTGGATACGTCCGATCAGCCGACCGGCAGCGACACGCGCTCGAAAAGATGCTCGTAGCGCAGCACAAGGCCAT
This sequence comes from Microvirga sp., assembly GCA_035296545.1. Taxonomy (GTDB): domain Bacteria; phylum Pseudomonadota; class Alphaproteobacteria; order Rhizobiales; family Beijerinckiaceae; genus Microvirga. The sequence goes on along the minus strand of DATHAU010000506.1, from coordinate 1,859 downwards.
TCTCGTCGACCAGGAGATCCGCCTCGAAGCCCCGCGATAGACCAAGGTCGATGTAGCGGGGGCGGCCGGGACCCCGCCTGTTGTAGCGCTGGCTCGATCGCGCGACCGTCAGCGCTGCTCCATTGATGAAGGCCGTGTCCCGATGTAGGCACGCGCCGACACCCACCGGCGTCTTCCGTATCGGGAAGGTGTTGCAGAAGGGGGTAACCGATAGATCGGGTTCTTCAGCACCATCCAGGTCCGGTCGCGGAGCCCCGTCAACCTGCCATCCTCTCCCAGTGCGCTCCAGGCGAAGGACTCCATGACCGTGGGCATTCCAGCGTTCGACCATCACAGACTGCGCGTGCCAGTCGGGGCTCAACCGCCAGCGGTGCTCTAGGCGGAAGCCTCCGGCTTCGAGACACAGGACAGTTGACTGGGCTGTGACCCCGTCTGGCCCAACCATAAGTTCTAGGCGTTCGAAACCCTCGACGTCAGTTCGACGCCAGAACAGCACCAACTTGCCCAATTCTTCTCTCCGGTTGACCGGCCCCCACTAAGTGGCCCTGGTGGAATGTTAGTTCAGGGTTGGCCTTTGCGCTACGGCTAGCCGGGGCGGCGGAGCCGGTCGGGGTGGCGCAGCCGGCCGGGCGGGTTGGCGGGGCACGATCACCTCGGGCGCAGGCGGCCGATAGCCGAGCGAGGCGTGGGGCCGCACGGTGTTGTAGTGCCGTCGCCAGCTCTCGATCACGATCTGCGCCTCCCGCAAGCTGTAGAAGACCTCACCATCCAGAAGCTCATCCCGGAGCCGGGCGTTGAACGACTCGATGTATCCGTTCTCCCAGGGCGAGCCCGGGGCGATGTAGGCCGTCTTGGCCCCGACCGCCGCGATCCAGGCCTGAACGGACCGGGCCACGAACTCCGGCCCGTTGTCCGACCGCACGTGCCCGGGCACCCCACGCAGGATGAACAGGTCCGAGAGAACGTCGATCACGTCCTCGGCTTTCAGCTTGCGAGCCACCCGGATCGCCAGACACTCGTGGGTGAACTCGTCGACAACGTTGAGCATCCGGAACTTGCGCCCATCATGGGTGCGGTCCTCGACGAAGTCATAGCTCCACACATGGTCCCGGTGCTCGGGCCGCAGCCGCACGCACGAGCCGTCCGCCAACCACAGCCGCCCGCGCTTGGGCTGCCTCTGGGGTACCTTGAGCCCCTCCCGCCGCCAGATCCGCTCGACCCGCTTGTCGTTCACGAGCCAACCCGCATCCCGCAGCAATGCACTGATCTTGCGATAGCCATACCGGCCATAGCGGCGGGCGAGTTCGATCAGATCGGCCGTGAGCGCCTCTTCGTCGTCTCGGCCCCGCGGCACCTTGCGCTGTGTCGAGCGATGCTGCCCGAGCGCACGGCAGGCGCGGCGCTCGGAGACGTCCAAGGTCAGCATCACGTGCTCGACGCAGGCGCGCCGGCGGGCGGGGCTCAGTAGTTTCCCCGGGCAGCCTCGGCCAGGATGAGCTTGTCGAGGGTGAGGTCGGCGACCGCCTTCCTGAGGCGCTGGTTCTCGAGCTCCAGGTCCTTCATCCGCCGCACTTGGTCCGACTTGAGCCCGCCGTACTCCTGGCGCCAGCGGTAATACGTCACCTCGGTCACCCCGATCGAGCGCACCGCGTCCGCGACGCTCTGGCCCTGCGAGACCAGCACGTCCACTTGGCGCAGCTTCGCGACGATCTCCTCGGGCTTGTGCCTATTGCGCGACATCGATCCGTCCTCCTTCGGCTCAACGAGCCATACCTCAGGGCGGACCACTTCAGTGGGGGTGGATCAGTCATGTGCGTCGTAGGCGCGAAGCGCTTCGCATAACGCGTGTCGCTCGTCTC
>DATHAU010000505.1:0-8789 GCA_035296545.1 Microvirga sp. | reverse complement strand
ATGAGTTCCCTCGACCTTGCCGTGATCGGCAATTGCATGATCGCAGCCCTCGTGGACCGGCGCGCGCAGATCGTCTGGAGCTGCTTTCCGCGCTTCGATGCGGACCCGGTCTTCTCCGCCCTTCTCGACAGTCCCGAGGGGCGCTCCGATGCGGAGCAGCGCGGCGTCTTCGCCATCGACCTGATCGGCATGACGCGTTGCGAGCAGACCTACCTCGAAAACACGGCGGTGCTCGTGTCGCGGATGACGGACTCGGTGGGCAACATCGTCGAGATCACGGATTTCGCGCCCCGCTTCAAGCACCTCGACCGCACCTTCCGTCCGCCGATGCTCGTGCGGCGCGTCAACCCGATCAAGGGCCGCCCGCGCATCCGCGTCCGGCTGCGGCCGCACTACGAGTGGGGAGGCTCGCCCCCGAACCACACCCGCGGCAGCAATCACGTGCGCTATGTGGGGCCGCAGCATTCCTTGAGGCTCACCACCGACGCCCCCGTGTCCTACGTGTTCGAGGAGCGGCCCTTCGTGGTCGACCGTCCCATGTCGTTCTTCTTCGGGGAGGACGAGCCGTTCCGCTCGGAGGTGGACACCACGGCGCGGGAGTTCCTCGACCAGACCGTGGATTTCTGGCGCGACTGGGTGCGCTCCCTGTCGATCCCCTTCGACTGGCAGGAGGCGGTGATCCGCGCCGCCATCACCCTCAAGCTGTGCAACTACGAGGAAACCGGCGCCATCGTGGCGGCGCTCACCACCTCGGTGCCGGAGGCCCCGCATACGGGGCGCAACTGGGATTACCGCTATTGCTGGCTGCGGGACGCCTATTTCGTCATCCAGGCCCTCAACCGGCTCGGCACCACGCGGACGATGGAGAGCTATCTGGCCTACATCGCCAACATCGTCGACGACATGGAGGCCATCCCCGACCAGAAGGACATGCCGCCGCTCTTCAGCATCACCCGCTCGCCGGATCTGGCCGAGCGGGAGGCCACCGCCCTTGCGGGCTATCGCGGCATGGGGCCGGTGCGCGTGGGCAATGCGGCCTATACGCAGATCCAGAACGACGCCTATGGCAGCATCGTCCTGGCCTCCGTCCACGCCTTCCTGGACAAGCGCCTGATCCGCACCGGCAACAGCGCCCTGTTCGAGCACCTGGAAAAGCTCGGGGAGCGCGCCATCGAGGTTTTCGACCAGCCCGACGCCGGGCCCTGGGAGTTGCGCACCAAGGCGGCGGTGCACACCTTCCCCAGCGTCATGTGCTGGGCCGCCTGCGACCGGCTCGACAAGATCGCCCGCGCCATGGGGCGGGAGGATCGCGCCGCCTATTGGCGCGACCATGCCGACCGGATGCATCGGATCATCGACGAGCGGGCCTTCAACCCCCGGACGGGAACCTTCGTGTCCTCCTTCGGCGGGGAGCACCTGGACGCGACCCTGCTCCTCCTGTTCGAACTCAATTTCGTGAGGGCGGACGATCCCCGCTTCATCGCCACCGTGGAGGCGGTGGGCAGGACCCTGCGGCGGGGCGACCTTCTCCTGCGCTATGACGTGGAGGACGATTTCGGGCGCATGCACACGGCCTTCATGATCTGCGGCTTCTGGTACGTGGACGCCCTGAGGGCCATCGGACGAAGGGAACAGGCCTGTGAATTGTTCGAGCGGATCTTAAGCCTTCGCAACTCGTTCGGGTTGTTTTCCGAAGATGCCGACTTCACGACCGGGGAGTTATGGGGCAACTTCCCGCAGACCTATTCCATGGTGGGGCTCATCAACTCCGCCGTGGGCCTGAGCCGGAGCTGGGAGGAGGCCTTCTGACGAGGCTTTCCGAGAAGGCGTGAAAAGGACCCTATGGCGATGTTTGCGTTTCCCGTTCTCCTCGGCGACATCGGCGGCACCAATGCCCGCTTTGCGGTTCTGCCCGCCCCGGGAGAGCCGGTTCAGCTCCTGCCCCGCGCGCTCACCGCGCAGACGCCGGACCCCCTCGGCGCCATCCGGATCGCCCTGGAGGGCTATGCCGGTCCTGCCCCCCGCTCCGCCATGATCGCGGTGGCGACCCGGGTGGACAGCCCCTGCATCCGCCTCACCAACGCCCATTGGACCATCGACGCAGGGGCGATCGGCCTTGGACTCGGCCTCGAGCGCGTGGTTCTCGTCAACGACTACACCCCGGTCGCCGCCTCGGTGATGGTGCTCGACCAGGGGCGCGGCGATCTCGCGCCCCTCGGCGGCGGCCCTTCCGCCGGGTCCGGCGCCCGGGTGGTGCTCGGGCCCGGCACGGGCCTCGGCGCGGGCGCGCTCGCTCCCGTGGAGGAGCGCCTTGCGATCCTCGCCACCGAGGCCGGGCACATGGAATTCGGGCCCACCGCCGACGACGAGGCGGCGCTCTGGCCGCATCTGGAGCGGGTCGGCGGGCGGGTGTCCGCCGAGGTGGTCCTGTCGGGTCCCGGCCTGTTCCGCCTCGCCAAGGCCGTGGCGGCCCATCGCTGCGTGGAATGCCCCTTCACCATGCCCAACGACGTTCTCGACGCCGCCCGGGAGGGCCACGAGATCGCCCGCACGGCCCTGGACCTCTTCGCCCGCTTCCTCGGGCGCTTCGCGGGCGACCTGGCGCTCACCTTCGAGGCCTCCGGCGGGGTCTTCATCGCGGGCGGCATCGCGCCGCGCATGGTGGACATCCTCGGGGCCGGGGGCTTCCGCGACGCCTTCGACCGCAAGGCCCCCCACGACGCCTGGGCCAGGACCGTGCCGGTCTTCGTCATCGTCAATCCCGAACCCGCCCTCCAGGGCCTCGCCGCCCTGGTGTCGGACCCGGCGCGCTTCGTGTTTCCGTCGCAGGGGTGGCGGGCCGCCTGATCGCCACATCCGGGGCTCCCGAGCGTTGACAGGCACAAATCCTCCCTCACCAGCCCGCAACCCCTTCCGGTCGCCATGAGAACAGAACAGATCGCCCTTTCGCCGCTTGCTCCCGGAGCCAGCCTCTCCCTGGTGGTCCAGCGCTTCGGGGCGGCAGGCGCGCGTCCGCGGGTCTACATCCAGGCCTCGCTCCATGCGGACGAGATTCCCGGCATGATCGCCGCCCATCACCTGCGCGAGCGTCTCCTGGCGCTGGAGGCGGAGGGCCGGATCACGGGCGAGATCGTCCTGGTGCCGGCGGCCAATCCCATCGGCCTCGCCCAGCGGGTGCTGGGCGACCATATCGGCCGCTTCAACCTCGCGGACGGGCTCAACTTCAACCGCGGCTATCCGCATCTGGTCCCGAAGGCCGCCGAGCGCGTCGAGGGCAGGCTGACCGGCGACGGAGAGGCGAACCTGCGCCTGGTCCGCGAGGCTCTGCGGGCCGAGCTCGACGCGTGGGAGACCGGCAACCCGGCCGAGGCGATGAAGAAGGCCCTGCTGACGCTTGCCATCGAGGCCGATTGGGTGCTCGACATGCATTGCGACTCGGAGGCCGTGCCGCATCTCTACACCCATACCCGCTCAGGGGAGGCCTTCGCCCCGCTCTCCGCGCTCTTGGGCGCTCACGCCTATCTGCTGGCGGAGGAATCAGGGGACGAGCCCTTCGACGAGGCCTGCAGCCGCCCCTGGGCCGAGCTGGCGGACCGCTTCCCCGACCACCCGATCCCGTTCGGCTGCCATTCCACCACCCTGGAGTTCCGGGGCGAGCGGGAGGTGAGCCACGAGCTGGCCCGGGCCGACGCGGCGGCGATCGTGGATTTCCTGACCCTGCGCGGCGCGGTTGCGGGCGAGGCGCCCGCGGTGCCCGAACCCCTCTGCGGGCCGACCCCGCTCGCCGCCTCCGAGCCCGTCACGGCTCCGGCCACGGGGATCGTGGTGTTCCGGGTCGATGTGGGGGACCGGGTGAAAACCGGCGACGTGGTCGCCGAGATCGTCGATCCGCATACGGGCGCGACCACCGAAGCCAAGGCGGGTACGGACGGCGTCCTGTTCGCCCGGGTCCTGCTGCGCTTCGCCACCCAGGGCATGCGCCTCGCCAAGGTAGCGGGAAGCAAGGCCACCCGCACCGGCAAGCTGCTCAGCGCGTGAGGATGCGGGATATGAAAAAGGCCGCCCTTCCGTGACCAATTCCAATGAATCCCGAGGGAGAGGATCTTGCCCCATCTCAATGAGAGCGCTTCAGGCGTGTTCGTCATCGCGGTCACTCCCTTCAAGGAGGACGGCTCCCTGGATCTTGCGAGCACGGACCGGATGGTCGACTTCTACCTGGAGAAGGGCGCGACGGGACTGACGGTTCTCGGCATGATGGGGGAGGCTCCGAAGCTGACGGCGGAGGAGGCGCGCACCTTCGTCCAGCGGGTTCTCAGGCGGGTCGACGGGCGTGTTCCGGTGGTGGCGGGAGTCTCGGCTCCCGGGTTGGCGCCGATGGGCGAACTGAGCCGGAGCGTCATGGATGAGGGCGCATCCGGCGTCATGGTGGCTCCGACCGCGGCGCTCAGGACGGACGATCAGATCTATGCCTATTACGAGATGGTGGTCGAAACCCTGGGCCGCACGCCGCTCGTGCTGCAGGATTACCCGCTGGTCACGAATGTCCAGATCAGCGTCCCGGTCCTCCTGCGCATCGTCGGGTCATTCCCGACCTGCGTGATGTTGAAGCACGAGGACTGGCCGGGGCTCTCGAAGATCTCCGCTCTGCGGGCAGCGAGCGGCAGGGGGGAGGCAAGGCGCATCTCCATTCTTGTGGGGAACGGCGGATTGTTCCTGCCCGAGGAACTCGGACGCGGGGCCGACGGGGCGATGACCGGATTTGCCTATCCGGAGATGATGGTCGATGTCTGGAGGGCCCATGCCGCAGGGCAAACCGAGCGCGCCCGCGACCTGTTCGACGCCTACCTGCCCCTGGCCCGGTACGAGCAGCAGCCGGGGATCGGCCTCGCCATTCGCAAGTACATCCTGGCCAAGCGCGGAGCCATCGCGGCCGGGACCTTGCGGAAGCCGGGGGGCCGCCTCTCGACGGCGGACATTGCCGAGGTCGAGCAGCTCATGGCGCGCCAGGCGCGCCGCCTGAGCGCCATCGACTGACGGGGCGAGCGGTTCCAGGCGCAATGGGCAATCCACCGCTATAGGAAAACCTGGCCAACCCAGGCTCGGGTCGATAGCCTCGGGCACGAAGAGGCCGCCTCAACCCCACCCCCGCATCAAGACGGACATGGACGAAAAAAACCTCCAGATCCTTCGTCTTCTTCAGCAGAATGCCCGGCTGCCCCTCAAGACCTTGGCCGGGAAGGTGGGTTTGGCGCGCAGCTCCGTTCGCGAGCGGATCGCCCGTATGGAGGCGGAAGGCGTCATTCTCGGCTACAAGGCGGAGGTGCGACCATCCTCCTTCAGGGAGGACGGCGTCCGGGCCTTGCTGATGATCCGGCTCGGGCGAACGCCGGCTCGGGAGACGGTCGCGCGGATGACGGCTCTTCCGAATGTCCGCCGCTGCTTCTCGGTGAGCGGCGACATCGATCTGGTGGTCGAAATCGAGGCCGGGACGATGTCGGCGCTCAATGCGACCAGGGATGAAATCGCTCTCCTGGCCGATGTTGCGGATGTCACGACCGCCATCGTCCTCAAGGACGAGAAGCCAGGCTGATCATTGCCGGGAGCGACAGAGGGCCCGTGACCGCCGAAACGGCGGCTGGGCCGCCAATTTGACTGGCGCGGCCGCCACTCGGTCGATGCCAAATTCCGGTACGCCCAATGACTCGGAAAGCAACAGTGACGATCGTCGACAATCCGCGCCCTTCCTTTTCGACCGTCGAGGCGCAGGCGTTTCTCCGGACCCGTTTCGGCATCGAGGGCGGACTTGAGCCCCTGCCGAGCGAGCGGGACCAGAACTTTCGCGTTCGGGCCGCGGATGATCGGATGCTGACGTTCAAGGTCATGAACGCAGCCGAGCCCCTGTCCGCCATCGAGTTCCAAACCGCGCTCCTCCGCCATCTGGAGGCCTGCGCGCCGGACCTGGCGGTTCCCCGCATCGTCCCTTCGACAGACGGGGAGGACTACGTCCTCGTCGACGGCCCGGATGGGCAGCACGCCCTGCGTCTTGTCACCTATCTCCCAGGGGTTCCGTTGGCCGAGGCGGCAAGGACGCCAGGGCTCCTGCAGAGCCTGGGACATTCCCTCGGGCGGCTCGATCGGGCGCTTGCAAGCTTCGGCCACCCGGGGGCGCACCGCTCCTTCGAGTGGGAGATCCGCACCACCCCACTTTCGCGGGAGCGTCTAAGCGCGCTCGCCGATCCCGAGCAGCGACGTCTCGTCGAGGCCGTCCTCGACGCCTACGACGCTCGCGTCGCGCCGGCCCTGAGGCATCTGCGCTGCGGGGTCATCCATAACGACGCCAACGACTGGAACGTTCTGGTGGACGAAGGGCGGGTCAACGGCCTGATCGATTTCGGCGATGCGGTTCATTCGCCGGTCGTTGCCGAGCTGGCCGTCGCCTGCGCCTACGCCATGCTGGACGAGGCTAGTCCGATCGAGGCGGCCGCGCGGATCGTGGCGGGCTATCATGCGCAGTATCCTCTGCACGACGAGGAGTTTGCCGTGATCATCGATCTGATCATGGCCCGCCTCGCCATCAGCGTCACCATGTCGGCAGCAAGGCGGGCGGGGGCGGCGGACGATCCCTACCTTTTCGTCAGCGAGAAGCCCGCCTGGGATCTCCTGCGGAAGCTCGCGCTCATCGATGACCGCATTGCGACAGGAATCCTGCGCAAAGCGTGCGGACTGGAGGCCGCGCCCGGCGCCCGCCGCATCCGCGATTGGCTCACGACCAACCGCCAAAACCTTACCGCCCTGATGAATCCGCATCCCGCGCGGCAGGCGAAGTTCGTTTTGAACCTCGGCAGCCCCCATGAGCCCCTGGCCGCCGCCAGCGCCGCTCAGGATCATGCCGGGGCAGACCACGCCTATGCTGAACTAGCGAAAGAGCATGGCTTCACCCTTGGCGTCGGCCCTTGGGGCGAGAGGCGCATCATCTACACGGCGCCCTTCTTCGAGTCGGTGCTGGTCAAGGGCACGCGCCGCAATGTCCATCTGGGGCTGGACATCTTTGCGCCTGCCGGAACGGAGATGTTCACGCCCCTGGCGGCCAAGGTCGTGGCAGCCACCATCAACCCTGAGCCGCAGGATTACGGCGGCCTCCTCCTGCTGGAGCACGAGCCCGAGCCGGACCTTCGTTTCTGGACCCTGTGGGGGCACCTCGAACATGCCTCGGTGAGGGAGCGACGCATCGGCGAAAGGCTGGAGGCCGGTGCTCGCGTGGCGCGCCTCGGCGATCAAGCGGAGAACGGCGGCTGGGTCCCGCACGTTCATCTGCAACTGATCACAGCGCCCTATGACGATGTCGGCATCATTCCGGGAGTGGGCGAAGAAGCATTCATCGATGTCTGGGAGGATCTTTTCCCGCGCCCTTATGATTTTGCCGGCCTGACCCCCGAAGCCTTCGAGCAGACCGGACGCTCGAAGGAGGAATTGATCGAGAGGCGGCGCGAGCGTTTGTCGCCCAATCTCAGCATGTCCTACAGCGCGCCGCTCAAGATGGTGCGGGGTGAGGGCGTGTGGCTGATCGACGATTCAGGGCGCGCATATCTCGACTGCTACAACAACGTCGCGCATCTCGGCCACTGTCATCCACGGGTCGTGGAGGCCATTGCCAGACAGGCGGCCGTCCTGAACACCAACACGCGGTATCTGCACGACAACATCATTGCCTACACCGAGCGATTGGCGGAATCGCTGCCGAAGGAATTGGATACGTTCTTTCTCGTCTGCACAGGAAGCGAGGCGAACGATCTGGCGCTGCGCATCGCCCGCACCGTCACCGGCCGCGCCGACACCCTGGTGCTCGACTGGGCCTACCACGGCCATACGCAGGCCCTGATCGACGTCAGCCCCTACAAGTACAAGCGAAAAGGGGGGCGCGGGCGTTCGTCATCCACCCATGAACTTCCCGTGCCTGAAATCTATCGTGCTCCGGTCGACGGAACCCCCGAGAGGATCGGCCGCCACTATGTGGATGAGGCAAGGCAAATCATCGGGGAGATTTCGGCCTCAGGCCGGCCGCTTGCCGCCTTCATCGCGGAGACGATTCCCAGCGTCGCCGGTCAGATCTTTCTTCCGCCGGGCTATCTGAAGGGGGTTCATGAAGCCGTTCGCGCGGCAGGCGGCATCGTGATCGCCGACGAGGTTCAAGTAGGGTTCGGCCGTGTGGGAAGCCACATGTGGGCCTTCGAGGAGCACGGGGTGGTTCCGGACATCGTCACCATGGGCAAGCCGATCGGCAACGGCCACCCGCTTGCCGTGGTTGCGGTGCGCCGGGACATCGCCCGGGCCTTTGCCAACGGCATGGAGTATTTCAACACGTTCGGCGGAAATCCCGTATCCTGCGCCGCAGGGCTGGCGGTTCTCGAAACGCTGGAGCAGGAACGTTTGCTCGACAATGCATCCAGGCAGGGCTCCTATCTCGTGGCGGGCATGACGCGCCTCAAGGACAGGTATCCGTGCATAGGCGACGTGCGCGGCCGCGGGCTGTTCCTGGGCATCGAGATCGTGCGGGACAGGGCGACGAAGGAGCACGACGGCGACGTGGCCTCACGGATCGTGAACAGAGCAAAGCACCACGGCGTTCTCATGGGCACGGACGGGCCTTACGACAACGTCATCAAATTGCGCCCGCCGATGATCTTCAATCGCAGCCATGCCGATCTGCTCCTGGATACTCTCGGCCGCTCCTTCGAGGACGTTCTCGGGTAAGCGAGCGCCCGCAACCCTGGCGTCGGCCGCGAGCATCA
>DATHAU010000504.1:0-4856 GCA_035296545.1 Microvirga sp. | reverse complement strand
ATTCCCACCCGCTCGCCCGCCTCGACGAAGCAATCGGCCATGGCGAGCCCGAGCACGATGGCCCGCTCGATCTTGGGGGCCTGGGCGAGTTCGGACGCGAAGCCCATGGAGGCGGAGCGGTCGATCCAGGCCCAGATGGTCTGGGCCGTCTCCCATTCGCGCTCGCGCACGTAGAGCCGGTCGTCCCGGCCCGACCGGCGCCAGTCGATGCGCTGGGCGGCTTCGCCTGCCACGAAGGGCCGGAACTGCCAGAAGGTCTCGCCGGTGCCGGCGCGCCTGCGGCCGTGGATGCCGTGGGCCAGGTTGGCGGCGACCCGGCGCGCCTCCAGCACCAGGCGCGGCATCCGCTGCGCCAGGGTGAGGGCGCTTTCGGTCTCGCCCCGGCCCGGCGAGCGGGCGCTCTCGGATAGGACCCGGACACGGGCCATGGCGGCGGTCCTAACCTGCCAGTCGGGAGGTGAGGCGGCCGACGAGGTTCTTGATGGTCTCCCCGTCGGCGCGGGCCGAGAAGGTCAGCGCCATGCGGTGCTTGAGCACCGGCTCGGCCAGCGCCACCACGTCGGCCAGGGAGGGGGCGACCCGGCCCTGGATGAGGGCGCGGGCGCGCACGGCGAGCATCAGCGCCTGGCTGGCGCGGGGGCCCGGACCCCAGAGGATCTTGTCGCTGACCCCGTCCACCCGCTCGCCTTCGGGGCGGGCGGAGCGCACCAGATCGAGGATCGCATCCACCACGCTCTCGCCCACGGGCAGGCGGCGCACGAGGCGCTGGGCGTTCATGAGCCCTTCCGAATCCATCACCGCCACGGGCTTGTGCTCGTCCGCGCCCGTGGTCTCGATGAGGATGCGGCGCTCGGCGGCCCGGTCGGGATAGCCCACGTCGATTTCCAGGAGGAAGCGGTCGAGCTGGGCCTCGGGCAGCGGATAGGTGCCCTCCTGCTCGATGGGGTTCTGGGTCGCCAGCACATGGAAGGGCTGCGGCAGGTCGTGGCGCTCGCCGCCCACGGAAACGTGATGCTCCTGCATGGCCTGGAGCAGGGCCGATTGGGTGCGCGGGCTCGCCCGGTTGATCTCGTCCGCCATGAGGAGCTGGGCGAAGACGGGGCCTTTCACGAACCGGAAGGAGCGGCGCCGGTCCGCGCCCTCGTCGAGGATTTCGGAGCCCAGGATGTCGGAGGGCATCAGGTCGGGGGTGAACTGGATGCGGCGCGCGTCCAGGCCCAGCACGGTGCCCAGGGTCTCCACGAGCTTCGTTTTCGCAAGACCCGGAACGCCCACGAGAAGGCCGTGGCCGCCGGCCAGCAGGGTGATGAGGGTCAGGTCGACCACGTCCTCCTGGCCGAAGATGACCGTATGGATCGCCTCGCGGGCGCGTCCGACCGTCTCAAGCGCCGCCTCCGCGTTGCGGATCACCGCATCGTCCAGGGTGGTGGGCGCTTGAGCAATGCTGGCCGTCATGAGGAATATCTCCCGCTCATTCTTATCGGCCCCCGAAAAGCTAGTCTGCCCCCGGTCGGTGTCGAGTGGCAAGGGTCGATGCGCCGCAGCAGAGGCCGATCCATTGGACGATGCACCCGCGAGCCCTATGCTAGTTGCAAGTAGCAGCAGAGAACCGTTCGTCGATCACCCATGTTCATTTTCCTGTTCACGCTTGTGTCATGACGCACCCGCCAACCCCTTCTCCCGGCGGCGCGCTGGCGCGGCTGACCGAGGCCCTCGGGCCTGAGCCCCAGCGCAGGGGACCGCCTCCGGTGGAGCGCTGGAACCCTGCCTATTGCGGCGAGATCGACATGCGCATCGCCGCGGACGGCACCTGGCACTACATGGGCTCGCCCATCAACCGGCCCGCCCTGGTCCGGCTCTTCGCCACGGTCCTGCGCAAGGACCCGGAGCGCTACGTGCTGGTCACCCCGGTGGAGCGGGTGGGGATCGTCGTGGAGGACGCTCCCTTCCTGGCCGTCGAGATGGCGGTCGAGGGGGAGGGCGGCGGGCGCCAGATCGCCTTTCGCACCAATGTGGACGATCTCGTGCAGGTGGGGCCGGAGCGCCCCTTACGCTTCGACCTCGCGCCCGACGGGGGCGTGAAGCCCTACGTGAAGGTGAGGGGCGACCTGTGGGCCCGGGTGACCCGGGCGCTCGCCCTCGACCTGATCGCGCTCGGCCAAGAACGGGAGGCGGAGGGCGGGGCGGTCTTCGGGGTGAGCGCGGGAGGCCTGTTCTTTCCCATCGCGCCCGCCCCCGGCGACGCGCCATGAGAGCCGCCCCCGCCGACGCGCCCGATTTCCTCAGCCTTGCCGCCGAGCGCTTGCGGCCCGAGCCGCCGGACCCGGCCGATGCCCTGGCCGATCCCCGCGGCGACCACAGCCTCGACAATGTGCCCCTGGCCTATCCGCTGCAGCCCAAGCCCGCCGCGGTGCTGGTCCCCGTGGTCATGCGGGACGAGCCGACGCTGCTCCTGACCGAGCGCGCCTCGCAGCTGCGCCAGCATTCGGGCCAGATCGCCTTTCCGGGCGGGCGCGTCGATCCGACCGACGCATCGGTCCTGGAGGCGGCTTATCGTGAGGCCGAGGAGGAGATCGGGCTTTCGGCCCGCTTCATCAGTCCGCTCGGCTATCTCGACGCCTACCTCTCCACCACCAACTACCTGGTGATCCCCGTGGTGGCGCGGGTCTCGCCCTCCTACGCGCTCAACCTCAACCCGCAGGAGGTGGCGGACACCTTCGAGGTGCCCCTCGGGTTCCTCATGGACCCGGCCCATCACGAGCTCCACGCGCGGGAGTGGAAGGGCAGGCTTCGCCGCTACTATGCAATGCCCTATCGGGAGCGCTACATCTGGGGCGTCACCGCGGGCATCATCCGCAATCTGTACGAGAGGCTTTATACTTCATGACACGGGCGGTCATCCAGGAGCTGTTGCTTTTCCTCCTGCCCTTCATCGCCTTTGCGGTTTATCTGGTCATCCTGCGCCGCAATCCCCTGCTCTGGTCCAACTGGAGCGCCCAATCCATCTGGCTCACCATGGCGGGGCTCGGCTTCGTGGTGGTCTCCCTGGTGGCCGCCGGGCTCCTGGCCGACCGCCAGACCGGCGCTTTCGTGCCGACCCACATGGAGAACGGACGGGTGGTTCCGGGACGCTTCCAGTGATCGAGACCCTCGACCGGGGGGCGCTGCTCGGCCTGCTCGAGCGGCCCCCGCTGCGCCGCCTGCTGGAGGCGTTCAACGGCCGGGGCGAGGAGACGCGCATCGTCGGCGGCGCGGTGCGCAACGCGCTCCTCGGGCTGCCAGTCACGGAGGTGGACTGCGCCACCACCGCCTTGCCCGACGGGATCGTCAGCCTGGCGGCGGAGGCAGGGTTCAAATCCGTGCCCACCGGGATCGACCACGGCACCATCACGGTGATCGTGGAGGGCGAGCCCTTCGAGGTCACCACCCTGCGCGAGGACGTGGAGACGGACGGGCGGCACGCGGTCGTGCGTTTCGGCCGCGACTTCGCGCCGGACGCAAGGCGACGCGACTTCACCATCAACGCCCTGTCGCTCGGCCTCGACGGCAGGCTCCACGACTACACGGACGGCGTGGCGGACCTAGCCGCCCGGCGCGTGCGCTTCATCGGCGAGGCCCGCGCCCGCATCCGCGAGGATTACCTGAGGATCCTGCGCTTCTTCCGCTTCCATTCGGACTACAGCGAGGGCGAGCCGGATGCCGAGGGCATGGCGGCCTCGGGCGCCGAGCGCGAGGGCCTGCGCATCCTGTCGAAGGAACGGGTCCATCACGAACTCTTGAAGCTTCTCGTGACCCGGCGGGCCGGGGACACGATCCGGGTGCTCGCCGAGCACGGCTTCCTCACCTGGCTCCTGGGCGGCGCGGCGGAGTTCGGGCGCTTCGCCCGGCTGGCCGCCGCCGACCGGGACGAGCCCGCGCCCGTCCGCCGCCTGGCGGCCCTGGCCGCCATGGTCGAGGAGGACGCGGACCGCCTGCGGGAGCACCTGCGGCTCTCCAACGACGAGCACGGGAGCCTTGCGGCCTATGCGCGGCTGCTCGGCGCCCTCAAGACGCGGCCCCTGCCCCTGGACGCCGCCGCCATCCGGCGTCTCGCGGCCGAGCACGAGGTGGAGACGCTGGCCGCCGTGCTCGCCGCAACGGCCGGGGAGCCCGCCCCCGTCGTCCATGCGGACGCCCGCGAGGCCCTGGAGCGCTTCCGCAGGGGCGCGGAGCCCGTGCCGGTCTTTCCCCTGCGGGGAGCCAATTTCGTGGGGGCGGGCCTCCCCAGGGGGCCGGAGATCGGCAGGCTCCTGGCGCTCGCCCGTCAGGCCTGGCTCGCCGAGGGCTGCCGCACGGACGAGGCCTATGCCGGGGAGCTGCTGCGGCGGGTTCTCGGGCAATCCGCCACGTCATCTCGGACGCCGTGAGGCGATGCGGGATCGTGGGCAGGGTTCGGCGCGTGAACCTCAACACTGTCATTCCCGCGCAGGCGGGAATCCATCACCGCTGACGGGGCAGAATAAAGCGCAGGCGATCCCGCGGCGCTCTTCCTCACAGCCGCGTGTTTATGGATCCCGGCCTTCGCCGGGATGACACGGACCTTCATTCTGCACCCGATCCCGGATCTTCGCTGCGCTGCGTCCGGGATGACATAGAACGGTCAAGGCCACCGCACCGTGGGCGGCATGGAGGAGAGGATCGATGCGATGTTGCCGCCGGTCCTGAGGCCGAAGATCGTGCCGCGGTCGTAGAGCAGGTTGAACTCCACGTAGCGCCCGCGGCGCACCTGCTGCTCGAAGCGGTCCGCCTCGGTCCAGCCCTGCCCCACGTTGCGGCGCACGATCTCGGGATAGACCGCCAGGAAGGCCTCGCCCACG
>DATHAU010000503.1:0-2500 GCA_035296545.1 Microvirga sp. | reverse complement strand
GCCGGAACCCCGAAACTTCAGGGGCTCAGAAGACCGGGAGGGGGATCATCGGGGCATTGTTGCGGTACTTGCGGGAGATGGCGTCCAGTTCGCCGCTGTTCTTGATCTGGTACACGAAAGTATTGAGCCAGTGCAGCAGATCCGGATTGCCGCGGCGGATCCCGATGCCGAAATGAGCCGCGCGCAAGGGGAACTTCTGCTCGAATTCCTCCCCTTTGGCTCCCTTGCGAAGGTAGATCTCGCCGTAATCTCCCCCGCCCATGGCGTCGATCTGGCCGGAGAGCATGGCCTGGGCAACCGAGGGGCCGTCATCGAAGCGCAGCAGGTTCATGCCCTGCGGGTTCATCTGGGTCAGCGCGCCGTCCTCGAGCGCACCCCGGGTGACGCCGACCCGCAGCCCCTTCAGATCGTCCGGCCCCTTGATGGTGCTCGTCTTGGGGGCGATCAGAACCGCAGACTGGCCGGCATAGGGGATCGAGAACGATACCTGGAGAGCCCGCTCCGCGGTGATCGAGAAGATCGCAACCACCATGTCAACCCGGTTGCTGAGCAGCGCCGGAATGCGCCCGGGCGAGTTCACCGTGACGAGCTCGACGGGAACCTTCAGGTTCTTGCCGATCAGGTTGGCAACCTCCACGTCGATGCCCGTGGGCTGGTTGTTGGCATCCATCATGCCATAGGGGGGAACCGTCGTGTCGATGGCGATCACCACCTTTCCCCGTTTGATGATCTCGTCCAGGGTCTGGGCCTGACCCGTACTCGCAAACGGCCCGGCGCCGGCCAGAACCGCCAGCGCGAGCAGGAAGCCAGCCACTCTCCTGATAAGCATCGTATCCTCCCTTGTTGGTGCGGCCGCCGTTATGGCGGCCACTCGATCCGGGCGCGGGTTTTGGCCCCCGGAATAGGCAAGGCGGTCACATGGCGGGTATCTGCATGCGCCCGACCTTCAACTGCTTTTCGAGGTGTCTGCTGAGCATGGACAGAGGCCAGCAGATCAGGAAATAGATGGCCGCCACGGTTCCGAATACGAGGACCGGCTCGAACGTGATCGTGTTGATCTGCGTGCCTGCCTTCGCGAGTTCGGTAAAGCCGATCAAGGCGGCCAGCGACGTTCCCTTCACGACCTGGACCATGTAGCCGACCGTCGGCGGCAGGGCCATGCGGACGGCCTGCGGCAGGATGATCAGGAGCAGCGTCCGGCTGAAGTTGAGGCCCAGGGAGCGCGCCGCATCCCATTGCCCGAAAGGAACCGCCTGCAGGCAGCCGCGCCAGATCTCCGCCAGGAATGCGCTGGTCGAGAGCGTGAACGCCAGCACGGCGGCCGTCCAGGCATCCACCCGGATGCCGAACAGGTTCAGGCCGAAATAGAAGAGGAGCAGCAGCATCAGCACGGGAATCGCCTGCACGAACTGGATATAGCCCGACATCAGGTAGCGCAGCGCCCTGTACGGCGAGATCCTGCCGACGGCGACGACGATGCCGACGGATCCACCGCACACGAACGCGGCAAGCGACAGGACGATCGTCCATCGCGCGGCAAGGACGAGGAGCCAGACCTCATAGAATGTGAAGGTTCGCAGCATCGCCTGTGCCCCTCGGAATCATCCACGCCTCGCGAAAGTGAGCGTATAGATCGACGTAAAAACGGCCCGGAACGCGAAAACGATCGCCACGTACATGACCGTCACGACCGTGTAGATCTCGAAGCTGCGGAAGGTCTGGGAGTTGATGGTGTTGGCGACCGCCGTCAACTCCTCGGCGGCGATGGCCGAGACGATGCTCGACCCGAGGAGGACGAGGATGAACTGGCTCGTGAGGGCCGGATAGACCGCTTTCAGGGCCGGGAATACCACCAGGAAGCGGATGATCTGAAACCGCTTCAGGCCGAGGGCGCGCCCCGCCTCGATCTGCCCTTCCGGGATCGCCTCCACGCCGGCGCGCACGATCTCGGCCGAATAGGCGCCAAGATTGATCACCATTGCGATCACGGCCGATGTGTCGGGACTCAGCCGCAGCCCGAAATTCGGAAGCGCGAAGTACACGAAGTAGAGCTGGATCAGGAATGGGGTGTTGCGGATGAACTCCACGTAGGAGGACACCAGCCACCGGACCGGCCATGGGCCATACACCTTGCCGATCGAGCATACCAGACCGATGAGAAGCCCGAAAACCATCGTCACGGCGGACAGCCGGATGGTCATTGCTGCCCCAGCGAGGAGTTCCGGAAAGCGGTCCATGACGGTGCCGAATTGAAACGTATAGTTCAAGGGGCCATCCATCCACTCGCCCGGGTCGGATCACGCTTGGCCGAACCGGGGCCGTTTCGTTGATCAGGGGCACATTAGGTGCGCCGCTTCGTCAGGAACGCGGTGTTGACGCAGTTGGCCAGATCCCCCGTCCTGAGATGCCGCAGCACCGTCTCGACGCTTTTCACCCGCATGTCCACCAGAGACGCAGGCGAGTAAAAGGCCGCATGCGGGGTAAGCGCCAGCCGCCCCGC
>DATHAU010000502.1:0-6043 GCA_035296545.1 Microvirga sp. | reverse complement strand
GGCTCGTCTCGCCATGGCTCGCCCGCAAGGACGCCGATTGGTGGATCGAGCGCCTCTACGATTTCGCCGGCGGGCTCGGCGCGACCGTGATCCGCACCGGGATCTCCCGCACGGTGATCGACGTCAACCGGGACCCGTCCGGCGCTTCCCTTTATCCCGGTCAGGCGACCACGGAGCTCTGCCCCACCACCACCTTCGACGGCGAGCCCCTTTATCAACCGGGCATGGAGCCGAGCGCTGAAAGCATCGCCGAGCGCCGGGCCCGATTCTTCGAGCCCTATCACGCCGCGCTGCGGGCCGAGATCGGGCGCCTGCGGGCGCGCCATGCCCATGTGGTCGTCTACGACTGCCACTCGATCCGCTCGGTGATCCCGCGCCTGTTCGAGGGCGCCCTGCCCCACTTCAACATCGGCACCAATGGCGGGACGAGTTGCGCTCCGGCCTTGAGCGATGCCGTGGAAACGATCTGCGCGAGAAGCGGCTTCAGCCATGTGGTCAACGGCCGCTTCAAGGGCGGCTACATCACCCGCAGCCTCGGCCGGCCGGGGGATGGCGTCCATGCGGTCCAGATGGAGCTTGCCTGCCGCGGCTACATGCGCGAGCCGCTTGGCCCTGTCGCGGAGGCGGAGTGGCCCTCCGCCTATGACGAAGCCGATGCGGCCCCCATGCAGGCCGCGCTCATCCGCGTTCTCGAGGCCTGTCTCGCCTTCGCCCGTTCCAAAGCCTGATCCGAGGATTTTTCCATGACCCGCATCGACAATGCCCGCGTGATCCGCGCCGCCCACGGCACCGAGCTCTCGGCCAAGAGCTGGCTGACGGAAGCCCCCTTGCGCATGCTCATGAACAACCTCGATCCCGACGTGGCCGAGAAGCCCGGCGAGCTGGTGGTCTATGGCGGCATCGGCCGCGCGGCCCGGGACTGGGACAGCTTCGACCGCATCGTCGCCGCTCTCAAAGATCTCGAAGCGGACGAGACGCTGCTCGTGCAATCGGGCAAGCCCGTGGGCGTCTTCCGCACCCATGCGGATGCTCCCCGCGTGCTGATCGCCAATTCCAACCTCGTGCCCCATTGGGCGAACTGGGACAAGTTCCACGAGCTCGACCGCAAGGGGCTGATGATGTACGGCCAGATGACGGCCGGGTCCTGGATCTATATCGGCACCCAGGGCATCGTGCAGGGCACCTACGAGACCTTCGTGGAGGTGGGCCGCCAGCATTACAACGGCGATCTTTCCGGCCGCTGGATCCTCACCGGGGGGCTGGGCGGCATGGGCGGCGCGCAGCCGCTGGCCGCCACCATGGCGGGAGCCTCCTGCCTTGCGGTGGAGTGCCAGCCGAGCCGCATCGAGATGCGCCTGCGCACCGGCTATCTCGACCGGCGCGCCGACACGCTCGACGAGGCGCTGGCGATCATCGAGCAATCCTGCCGCGACAGGAAGCCGGTCTCGGTTGGGCTTCTCGGCAACGCCGCCGAAATCTTTCCGGAGATCTATCGCCGCGGCATCCGCCCCGATGCAGTCACCGACCAGACCTCGGCGCACGATCCCATCAACGGCTACCTGCCCAAGGGCTGGACGCTCGCCCAATGGGAGGCCGGGCGCGAGAGCGATCCGAAGGCCGTGGAGCGCGCGGCCAAGCAGTCCATGGCCGAGCATGTGCGCGCCATGCTGGATTTCTACCGCGCCGGCGTGCCCACCCTCGACTACGGCAACAACATCAGGCAGATGGCCAAGGAGGAAGGCGTGGACGACGCCTTCGCGTTCCCGGGCTTCGTGCCCGCCTATATCCGCCCGCTCTTCTGCCGCGGCATCGGGCCGTTCCGCTGGGCTGCCCTCTCGGGCGACCCGGAGGACATCTACAGGACCGACGCCAAGGTGAAGGAGCTTCTTCCCGACAACAGGCACCTGCACCACTGGCTCGACATGGCCAAGGAGCGCATCCGGTTCCAGGGCCTGCCCGCCCGCATCTGCTGGGTGGGCCTCGGCGACCGCCACCGCCTCGGCCTCGCCTTCAACGAGATGGTGGCTAAGGGCGAGCTGAAGGCTCCGGTCGTCATCGGCCGCGACCACCTCGATTCCGGCTCGGTCGCAAGTCCGAATCGCGAAACCGAGGCCATGAAGGACGGCTCGGATGCGGTGTCCGACTGGCCGCTGCTGAATGCGCTTCTCAACTGCGCCTCCGGGGCCACCTGGGTGTCGCTGCACCACGGCGGCGGCGTCGGCATGGGCTTCTCGCAGCATTCCGGCATGGTGATCGTGTGCGACGGCACGCCGGAGGCCTCCAGGCGCATCGAGCGGGTCCTGTGGAACGATCCGGCCACTGGGGTCATGCGCCATGCGGATGCGGGCTATGAGACCGCCATCGATTGCGCCCGCGAGTTCGGGCTCCACCTGCCGAGCCTGGACTGAGCCCATGGCGGCCCGCGTCGTCCGCAATCACGATCTGGTCCGCGTTCCGTGGAAGAATGGCGGCGGCACTACGGCGGAAGTCGCTTGCTTTCCGGAAGGTTCCGGGTTCGAGACCTTCGGCTGGCGCATCAGCATGGCCGATGTGGAAACGGATGGGCCGTTCTCGACCTTTCCGGGCATCGACCGCACGCTCATCGTGGTGGAAGGCACAGGCCTCGAACTCGACGTTGAAGGCGCTTCCTATCGCCTCGACAAGACTTCTCCCAAGCTGTCGTTCTCCGGCGACGATTCCGCCGTGGGGCGGCTCCTCTCGGGGCCGATCCGCGATCTCAACGTGATGACCCGGCGCGGGAGGTTCACGCACCGGACGCGGCTCGTCCGATCCGGCGTGGCGCTGCTGGCCGAGGATGCCTGCGCCGCCTTCATCCTCGCCCTGGACGGGCCCTTCGACGTGACCTTGGATGGAACGATCCATTCCCTCCAGGCGCTCGACACCCTGGTCCTGGAGGCCACCCAGGAGCTGATTCAGCTCTCGGGCAACGGCAGGGCGATCCTGGTGGAGATCGCGCCTGACCGTTCGGCATGAGAGCGGTTCGGGCCATGATGCGGAAAACGGCGGCAGGCTAAAATGTCTATACATTTGACATCGGCGCGCGAGCGTGGTGCCATCCGGCCGCTTTTTTTGAAGAACACCCGACGGCGACAGACACAAGACCTTCTAGAGGGCGCGGTCGGGACAGGCGAAACAAGGGTTCTGACAGCAATGGAGACTGCAATGAAGGCGGTATTGGGTGGTTTGGCCGTATTGGCGCTGGCGGCTGGGTCCGCCTCCGCGCAGGAGACGAAGGTGACCGTCGGCATTTCGGGCTGGACGGGGTTTGCGCCCCTCACGCTCGCCAAGGAGGCCGGCATCTTCAAGAAGAACGGCCTTGACGTGACGATCAAGAAGGTGCCGCAGGCGAGCCGCCACCTGGCGATCCAGTCCGGCGACATCCAATGCGCCGCCACCACGGTGGAGACCTGGGTGGTGTGGAACGCCAACGGCGTTCCCACCAAGCAGATCTTCCAGCTCGACAAGAGCTACGGCGCGGACGGCATGGTGGTGAAGAACGACATCGCCTCCATCAAGGACATCAAGGGCAAGACCATCGCGGCCTCCGCCCCCGGCACCTCCCCCTATTTCGTCCTGGCCTGGATGCTCAAGAAGAACGGGCTGTCCGTGAAGGACGTGACCGTGGTCAACATGGAGCCGGGCCCGGCGGCCCAGGCCTTCATCGCCGGGCAGAACGACGCCGCCATGACCTACGAGCCCTATCTCTCGTCCGTGCGCGCGGCCCCGCAGGCGGGCAAAATCATCGCCACCACCCTGGATTATCCCGCCGTCATGGACACCTTCGGCTGCACGCCGAAATTCCTCAGCGACAACCCCAAGGCCGCCAAGGCCCTGGCCGACAGCTATTTCGACGCCCTCGACATGATCGCCAAGGATCAGGCCAAGGCCTACGAGATCATGGGCGCGGACGTGAAGCAGACCGGCGAGGCCTTCGGCAAGTCGGCCCAGTACCTGCGCTGGCAGGACCGGGAGGCCAACAAGAAGTTCTTCGAGGGCGAGTTCAAGACCTTCTCGGCCGAGGCCGCCGACCTGCTGCTGGAGACCGGCATCATCAAGCAGAAGCCCGACATGAACGCCCTGGCGGACACCAGCTTCATCCAGTAGCGCCCCGACGAGCGCCACGGCCCTCCTTCATCAGGCAGGCCGTGGCCCAACCCTGCCTCACCGGCGTCATCCAGGCCGAGCCGGATGGCAAAGCGGATTTTTCATGCCCCGTCCCCTCGAACCGGTCAGCCAAGGCACGCGCGTCGCGCTCGGCGTTTCGTTCTTCATCCTCTTCCTCGCCGCCTGGGCCTTCGCCACCCTGGGCGGCTTCGTGTCGCGCACCTTCCTGGCCGATCCGATCACCATGGTGCAGGACGGCTGGCTGCTGCTCACCCGGTTCGGGTTCCTGGCCGACATCGGCGTGACGGTCTGGCGGGTCATGGGCGGCTTCGTGCTGGCGGCCGCCATCGCGGTGCCCCTGGGCATCCTGATGGGGGCCTACAAATCCTTCGAGGCCTTCCTCGAACCCTTCGTGTCCTTCGCCCGCTACCTCCCGGCCTCCGCCTTCGTGCCGCTCCTCATCCTGTGGGCGGGCATCGGCGAGATGCAGAAGCTCCTGGTCATCTTCATCGGCTCGGTGTTCCAGATCGTCCTCATGGTGGCGGTGGCCGTGGGCAACACCCGCCGGGACCTGGTGGAGGCCGCCTATACCCTCGGGTCCTCGGACCAGGGCGTGGTGAAGCGGGTGCTCATCCCGGCCAACGCGCCGGAGATCGCCGAGACCCTGCGGCTCGTGCTCGGCTGGGCCTGGACCTACGTGATCGTGGCGGAGCTGATCGGCTCGTCCTCCGGCATCGGCCACATGATCATCGACAGCCAGGCGCTCATGGCCACGGGCCAGATGATCTTCGGCATCATCATCATCGGCATCATCGGGCTCATCTCGGATTTCCTGTTCAAGGCGGTGAACCGGGCGCTGTTTCCCTGGAGGCTCGCATGACCGGCGCAATCCTCAGGGGCTGGCTCATCAGGGCCGACACCTTCCGCAGCCTTCATCCTGAAAGCCTGGCACATCCCTCCACCCTCATCCTGAGGAGCCCGCGCAGCGGGCGTCTCGAAGGATGGTCCAGAGGGCGCTGGAGACGCGACGCATCTCCCTCTCCCGAGTGGGGGAGGGTTAGAGGTGAGGGCAGGCCCTCTCCAATCCAAGCACAAACGGTTGTGAGCGGAAGCGTCGTCGCTTTACTGAACAAGCGTCCTGCCCTCACCCCTGCCCCTCTCCCACTCGGGAGAGGGGGCCGTCGCGCTTCCCGCGCCTCCTGGATCATCCTTCGAGACGGTGCTGCGCACCTCCTCAGGATGAGGGCTGTGGGGGTGATGTGCCAGGCTTCCGGGATGAGGTCGGAGCGATGACCCATATTCTCAGGATCGAGAACGTGTCGCGGGTGTTCCCGGGGGTGCGGGGCGCGGATCCCGTGCGGGCGCTGGAGCCCACGAACCTGCAGGTGGAGCAGAACGACTTCATCACCATCCTGGGCCCCTCCGGCTGCGGGAAATCCACGCTGCTTCGCATCGTCGCCGGCCTCGACCGCCCCAGCGGCGGGCGGGTGCTCCTCGACGGGCGCGAGATCAAGGGCCCGGGGGCCGACCGGGGCATGGTGTTCCAGTCCTACACCCTGTTCCCCTGGCTCACGATTTCGGAGAACATCGCCTACGGCCTGCGGGAGAAAGGCGTGCCGAAATCGCAGCGCCAACACATCGTGGCCTCCTACACCGAGAAGGTGGGCCTGCGCGGCTTCGAGAACCACTACCCCAAGCAGCTCTCGGGCGGGATGCAGCAGCGCACCGCCATCGCCCGGGCGCTCGCCAACGACCCGGCGATCCTGCTCCTCGACGAGCCCTTCGGGGCGCTGGACAACCAGACCAGGGCGCTGATGCAGGAGCTCCTGCTCGGCATCTGGGAGCGCGAGCGGAAGACCGTGCTCTTCGTCACCCACGATATCGAGGAGGCGATCTTCCTCGCATCCCGCGTCGTGGT
>DATHAU010000501.1:0-2276 GCA_035296545.1 Microvirga sp. | reverse complement strand
CCTGAGGGCGTTGTCTCCCGGCCGCAATGGCTTTATGGCGTTGGCCAACCCTGAAACAGCTCGAGGCCCCCATGAAAGCCCGCGTCACCGTGACCCTCAAGAACGGCGTTCTCGACCCGCAAGGCAAAGCCATCGAGGGGGCGCTCAAGTCGCTGGGCGTCGAGGGCATCGCCCATGTGCGCCAGGGCAAGGTGTTCGACATCGAGATGGACACGGCGGACAGGGGCCAGGCCGAAGCCTCCCTCAAAGCGGCCTGCGAGAAGCTGCTGGCCAATACGGTGATCGAGAACTACCGGGTCGAGCTGACCTGACCGCGGGCCCGGACCTGATCCGGGCATCCACTTTCTGACGCGCCGCAAGGCGTGGATGGCCGGGACGGGCCCGGCCATGACGACATAAGGGTGAATGGGATGAAATCCGCCGTCATCGTCTTCCCCGGCTCCAATCGCGAAGGCGATGCGGTGCGGGCGCTCCAATCAGCCGGGTCAAAGGTGGAGAAGGTCTGGCACGCCGAGCCCGAGCTGCCGGCGGGCACGGACCTGGTGGTGCTGCCGGGGGGTTTTTCTTACGGCGACTACCTGCGCTGCGGAGCCATTGCGGGCCGCGCCGCGGTGATGGATGCGGTGCGGGCCCATGCGGCCCGGGGCGGCCTGGTGCTCGGCATCTGCAACGGCTTCCAGATCCTGTGCGAATCCGGGCTCCTGCCCGGCATCCTCATGCGCAACGCCAACCTCAGGTTCATCTGCCACCGCCAGTTCCTCAAGGTGGAGCGCAACGACACCGCCTTCACGGGGGCCTACGCCAGGGGCCAGGCCATCGACGTGTGCGTGGCCCACGGGGAGGGCAACTACACGGCGGACGAGGAGACCCTGCGGCGGCTCGAAGGCGAAGGCCTCGTGGCCTTCCGCTACAGCGACGCCGGGGGCCGCGTCACCGCGGACGCCAACCGCAACGGCTCCATGAACGCCATCGCGGGCATCTACTCCGAGGGGCTCAACGTGCTCGGCATGATGCCCCACCCGGAAAACCTCATCGAGGATCTGGTGGGCGGCACGGACGGACGCGGGCTGTTCGAGAGCCTCGTGTCGGGTTTTCCGAAAGCGGCCTGATTTCTCATGCGGGGGGAGAGACGCCCCCGCAGCCCTCATCCTGAGGAGCGCAGCGTCTCGAAGGACGAGGGCGTCTCCAGAGACCTCTGGATCCTCCTTCGAGACGCAGACTTCGTCTGCTCCTCAGGATGAGGGTCGTGTTTTAGACCAGACTTTCAGGGCGAGGACCCCTGATCGTTCCAAACCCTCTCCTGGGGAGAGGGAGACGAAGCGAGACCCCGATGATCCGCAACGACGCCGCCATCACCCCGGAGCTGGTCAAGGAGCACGGGCTGAAACCCGACGAATACGAGCGCTTCGTGGCGCTGATCGGCCGGGAGCCCACCCTCACCGAGCTCGGCATCGTGTCGGCCATGTGGAACGAGCACTGCTCGTACAAGTCCTCCCGCATCCACCTGCGCGGCCTGCCGACGAAAGCCCCCTGGGTGATCCAGGGGCCGGGCGAGAATGCGGGGGTGATCGACATCGGCGATGGCTTAGCTTGCATCTTCAAGATGGAGAGCCACAACCACCCCTCTTTCATCGAGCCCTACCAGGGCGCGGCGACCGGGGTGGGCGGCATCCTGCGCGACGTGTTCACCATGGGGGCGCGGCCCATCGCGGCGCTGAACTTCCTGCGCTTCGGCGAGCCGGGCCATCCGAAGACGCCGCATCTGGTCTCGGGCGTGGTGGCGGGGATCGGCGGCTACGGCAATTCCTTCGGGGTGCCCACGGTCGGCGGCAGCGTCGGCTTCGATAAGCGCTACAACGGCAACATCCTGGTCAACGCCATGGCGGTGGGGCTCGCCCGCACGGACGAGATCTTCTACGCCAAGGCCACGGGGGTCGGGAACCCCATCGTCTATCTGGGCTCCAAGACCGGCCGCGACGGCATCCACGGCGCCACCATGGCGTCGGCGGAGTTCGACGATGCGTCCGAGGAGAAGCGCCCCACGGTGCAGGTGGGCGATCCCTTCGCCGAAAAGCTGCTGCTCGAAGCCT
This sequence comes from Microvirga sp., assembly GCA_035296545.1. Taxonomy (GTDB): domain Bacteria; phylum Pseudomonadota; class Alphaproteobacteria; order Rhizobiales; family Beijerinckiaceae; genus Microvirga. The sequence goes on along the minus strand of DATHAU010000501.1, from coordinate 186 downwards.
GCCTCGAACTCATGCAATCCGGAGCCGTAATCGCGATCCAGGACATGGGTGCGGCGGGTCTGACCTGCTCGGCGGTCGAGATGGGCGCCAAGGGCGATCTCGGCGTGGAGCTGTGGCTGGAGCGGGTGCCCTGCCGCGAGGAGGGCATGACGGCCTACGAGATGATGCTGTCCGAGAGCCAGGAGC
>DATHAU010000500.1:0-2757 GCA_035296545.1 Microvirga sp. | reverse complement strand
TCAACCTGTTGTCCATCTCGTTTGGCGATAAGCGTCACCTCCCCCTTTTCCGTGAACTTGCACGCATTCGAGAGGAGGTTGAGAAGCACCTGCCGCAAGCGCATCGGATCGAGCACCACTCGTCCAAGATCTGTCTGGGGCACGTGCCGCAGCTGGTTCGCATGTCTCTCCGCCAGGGGCTTCGCGGTGTCGATGACATCGTCCAACAGCAGTCGAAGGTCAACTTCCTCAGGTTGGAGCTCCAGCTTGCCCGCCTCGATCTTCGCGAGGTCGAGAACCTCGTTGATCAGCTGAAGGAGGAGCTTGCCCGCCCGCAGCACCCGCCCGAGCGGCTCGTCAAGGTGCGCATCGCCATCGACCTCGGCATCCTCCTTGAGCATCTCGGTTATTCCGATGATGGCGTTGAGCGGGGTACGCAACTCGTGACTCATGCTGGCGAGGAAATCGGATTTAGCCCGGCTGGCCATCTCGGCCTGATCCTTCGCCACCCGCAGCTCGCTTTCCACCTGCTTGAGTTCGCTCAGGTCGAAATAGGTCAGCATACGCCCGCCGTCCGGCAGCGCCACGATCTCATATTGCAGTACCCGTCCGTCCGGGCGGTGCCATTCCCTCGGAGGCACGTCGGCGCCCCGGATCTCGGCAAGCCTTCGCTCCACATACGGGGGCCACTGTTCGTCCGGCACACCGTGCAGACCAGTGACACGAAGCGCCTCCAGCACATCCTCAATACGGACACGGGGATGCAGCACGTCCTTAGGAACGCTCCAGAGGTCGCGGAAGGCACGATTGAACATCCGCACTCGAAGGTCGGAGTCGAGGATCAGCACGCCATAATCGATGGTGTCGAGCACCACCTGGCGCTCGCGAAGGCTCTGCTCTTCGATCTCGATGGCCGTGTCGCGGAAGACCGACAGCGCCTTGGCCATCCCAGCGATCTCGTCCCCGCCGCGGAACTTCGGCAGCGGGGTCCTCAGGTCTCCCGCGGCAATGGCAAGCATGCTGCGGCTCAGGGCGACCAGCCGACCGGCGAGATGCCGGTCGGCGTAGAGCCACGCGAACCCCAGAAGGAACAGGACTGCCGCACCGCCGATGGCAATCCCCGCAATGACCGGCCTGTTATGGATCGTCCTCTCGTAGTCGACTGCCTCCTGCAGCTCCCGTCGAAGCTCCACGGCTGTCGTGGTGAGCGCGCCCTCGAGCGCAAGCAGGGCACGGTCTGCATAGATTGCACTCTCGATAAGGCCGTTGACGTCTCCTCCAGCGAGCGCGGCGAGATCCTCCGAACGGGCATAGCCCTGGCGCGCCTGATCTAGAATGGTACGAAGAGCCTGGAGCCGCTGCGGGTCGATCTGTCGAGCGGCGTTCGCGCTCGTGACGGTTCCGACGGCGTAGTCCAGCCTGTCCCAGAGCTCCCTCCGAGCCGAGCGGCTGTTCGACGACATTGCTTGGTCGGCGACTGCGCCCGACGGCAGCTTCCTAACCTCCTGCCGGAGCTTGCCAACGAGATCGAGCGCACTGAAGTCGGCCTCGATCGCCTCATGAGCCGATGCTATAAAGCTTACGGCGTTCTGAAGCTCCCTGACGAAGTGATTAACGGCTATCACTTGGAAGACCAACAGCCCAATCGGCACCGACATAGCAAGGAGGATTTTATTTCGGATACGCATTACGTGACTGCCCTACCTGCCTGTCGTCACCGCGCTCTTCGTCCTGACATCACAGGTGTCCGCGCTCACGCCACTTGTCGAAGATCGCACTCGCCTCGCGGTCAGCCCCGTCCAGTGCCTGCTCCGGGGTCATTCGACCAGTGACCACGTCAGCGAACATTCTCGAGACGATTCCCCGCGCGTAGACCTCACTGACGGCCGGGTTCGTATATCCGGGATGGCCAACGTTCGTGGTCCATGATGGCACGTCCTTCATGAGCCCGTACCTCGCTGCGACGCCGTCTCCCCCGGTCAAGGGGTCGAGGTCGGGTATCGTGGCGGGATAACACGGCATGTTCTGGAATCCGCTTGCGAGGAAGGCATCCCTCGATCGGCCGACATAATCGACCAGGAACTGTTTGGCGCCTTCCAAATTGTCGGCGAACTTCCAAATCGAATAGGTGTAGAAACCAAAGGAGCCGAGACGGGCTGCCGGTCCTCGGGGCATCGCAGCCAGCCTCAGGTCGCCCGCGAAATCCAGCTTCATCGACTCGGCGGCCCTGGGGATGGACAAGCTGTCGACCGTGAGGCAGCCTTCGCCGATGAGCATGAACCGGTTGTTCGAAGCTCCATCCCAGCCGAGCACGTCTGGGATCATCGCCTGCTCGAAGAGGTCCTTCATATAGCTTAGTGCGTCCAGGGTGGCACGGGATTTCAATGTCGGGTTACTGCCCTTATCCTGTTCCGAGGCCCCGAAGGAATACATGAGCGAGCGCAGTGTCTGTTCGCAGTTGTGCTCCGGAGCGAGGCTGAAGCCTACCGGCTTTCCGTCCAGCAGCTTGATTCGTCTCGCACCTGTCAGCACGTCATCCCAGGTGCCGGGAGCTGCTTGAGCCTTAGCCCACAGGTCAGCACGATAGGTGACGAGCGCGGGTTGGTACGCGGAAGCGAAACCGCTGTAGGTCCTGGTTTTCGGGTTGAAGTGAGCCCGAAGCGCGAATTCCATCGGACTCCCGAAACGCCGAGAACACTCCTCGAAAATCTCGCGGTGATCGATAAGGTGATCCACGAGCGTTGCGTGCGGCGTGACGAACTGGATGAGATCGTGCCC
>DATHAU010000499.1:0-4706 GCA_035296545.1 Microvirga sp. | reverse complement strand
CATCGCCGTGACGGCGGCGTCGAGAATGGTCTCAGGGATGTCCTGCCCCGTCTCGTCCAGCACCGCATCGGTGAACATGTGGTGGCCCACGTTGCGCACCAGCATGAGGCTGCGCCCGTGCAGGCGGACCTCGCCGCCGCCGGGGGCGGCATAGACCCGGTCCGGGTTGAGGCGGCGCTGGACGGTGCGGCCGCCCTTCTCGAAGCTCTCCACGAGGTCGCCGCGCATGAGGCCGAGCCAGGTGCGGTAGACCTGCACCTTGTCCTCGGCGTCCACGGCCGCAACCGAGTCCTCCAGGTCCATGATGGTGGACACGGCCGCCTCGACCACCAGATCGGCGACGCCCGCCGGATCCTCGGCGCCGATGGGATGGGAGCGGTCGATCCTGATCTCCACATGCAGGTTGTTGTGGCGGAGCAGAATCGCCGTGGGGTTGGAGGCCTCGCCCCCGTCCCGCAGCCTGACGATCAGGGCGTCGCCCTGGACCGAATAGGCCTCCACGTCCCCGTGGCTGCCCTTGGCGAGCGGCGCGGCCCCGTCCAGCACCTCCCGGGCGCGGGCCACCACCCTGGCGCCGCGGGCCTTGTTGTAGGCTCCCGAGCGCCCTGCGCCCTCCTCCTCGGGAATGGCGTCCGTGCCGTAGAGGGCGTCGTAGAGGCTGCCCCAGCGGGCGTTGGCGGCGTTGAGGGCATAGCGGGCGTTGGAGACCGGCACCACGAGCTGGGGCCCGGCGATTCGGGCGATCTCGTCGTCCACGTTCTGCGTCCTGACGGCGAAATCCTCGGGCTCGGCGAGCACATAGCCGATGTCGCTTAAGAAGCGCTCGTAATCGGCGGGGTCGAGGGGCCGTCCGCCGCGGGCGCGGTGATAATCGTCGATCTGGGTCTGGATCTTGTCGCGGATCGCCAAAAGCTCGCGGTCGCGGGTGGCGAAGTCCCGGATCAGGCCCGCGAGCCCGCTCCAGAACGCATCGGCCGAAATCCCCGTCCCGTCCAGGGCTTCCCCCTCGATGAAGTCGTGAAGGACAGGTGCGACCTGGAGGCCGTTCGTCTGGATGCGCGTCATCGTTCCCGCTTTCATGGATGGACCATCATGGGCTTTAGCTTAAGGCGGCCCGCCGAAAAATGAAGACGGCGGCCCCGTCCGCCGGACGAAGGGCCGATGCGGCGGCAGGAAGCCTCAAGGCATGAAAAAGCCGCCCTGAGGCGGCCGATCATGAGGGAAAATGGTGGAGCCGAGCGGGATCGAACCGCTGACCTCGTGAATGCCATTCACGCGCTCTCCCAACTGAGCTACGGCCCCATTTGAGCCGCGGCGTTTGGGGCGCCGCGGCGGTCGCTGCTGAAGCAGCGGCGTCTCTATAGTCGGGTCCGGCCCGGGGTTCAAGCCTCTTCGTCGTCTTCGATATCGCTATCGATCAGATCGGCCACGTCGTCGTCGCCTTCCTCTTCGTCCTCGAGGAAGGTGTCGTCGTCGGCCACGTCGTCGGCCACGTCGATGTCGTCGTCGACGGGAATGTCCTTCTCGTTCTCGCCCGCCTCGACCTCGTCCAGGGACACCATCTCGGGTCCCACCGCCTCGATCTCGGCCTCGTCCTCGTCGGGAGCGGCGGCGCGGGCCACCACGGGCGCCGCCGCGCGGCTCATGGCGGTGGCCTGGTAGGCGGCGCCGCATTTCGGGCAGACCGCAGGGTCCTTGTTCAGGTCGTAGAATTTCGCGCCGCAGCTCATGCACTGGCGCTTCAAGCCGAGTTCCGGTTTGGCCACGGGTGATTGCCTTCAATAGGTGGTTGCAAAAGGGGTTTGAAAAGGGTGGACGGACGGGATGCTCCCGTTAGTCATGAGGGGATGCCTTGTCAAATGGGAAATTGCAAGGGACGGCGGGGCCCGGGCCAGCTTGCGCGTGACGGGGCCAAAACCCCGTGTTAGGAGCCCGCCTCACAGGAAGGTTCGAGGAAAACAGAGAATGTCGCACGCGCATGGCCTGCCGTCCCCGGTCTCCAGCAGGTCCGGGGCGGCCCTGAAGGGACGCATCCGGGTTCCGGGCGACAAATCCATCTCCCACCGCGCCATGATCTTCGGGCTCCTGTCCATCGGGGAAACCCGGGTCGAGGGCCTGCTGGAAGGGGACGACGTGCTGCGCACGGCGGAAGCCTGCCGGGCCCTGGGCGCCACGATCACCCGGGAGGCGCCGGGCCGCTGGCGGATCGTGGGCGTGGGCGTGGGCGGGCTGACGGAGCCCTCCGGCCTTCTCGATTTCGGCAATGCGGGCACCGGCTCGCGCCTCATGATGGGGGTTGCCGGCAGCCACCCGATCACCGCCACCTTCGACGGGGACGCATCGCTGCGCAAGCGCCCCATGCGCCGCATCCTCGACCCGCTCGCCCGCATGGGCGTCACGGTGGTGAGCGAGGCCGAGGGCGGGCGGGTGCCGCTCACCCTGCGCGGCCCGAAGGAGACCATCCCCATCGCCTACGAGACCCCCGCCGCCTCGGCCCAGATCAAGTCGGCGATCCTGCTGGCGGGCCTCAACTCCCCCGGCCGCACCACCGTGATCGAGCGCGAGGCGACCCGCGACCACACGGAGCGGATGCTGCGCCATTTCGGGGCGAGCGTGGAGGTCGCGCCCCACGGAGCCGACGGGCGCGCCGTCACCCTCCAGGGCCAGCCGGAGCTGCGCGGCTCCACGGTGGTGGTGCCCACCGACCCCTCCTCCGCCGCCTTTCCCCTGGTGGCGGCCCTGATCACCCCCGGCTCCGACGTGGTGCTCGAAGGGGTGATGATGAACCCCCTGCGCACGGGCCTCGTCACGACGCTCCTGGAGATGGGAGCCGCCATCGAGCGCCTGAACGAGCGGGACGAGGGCGGCGAGACCGTGGCGGATCTGCGGGTGCGCCACAGCCGCCTCACCGGCGTGACGGTGCCGGCCGCGCGGGCCCCTTCCATGATCGACGAATATCCGGTTCTCTCCGTGGCCGCCTCCTTCGCCGAGGGGACGACCCGGATGCAGGGGCTCCACGAGCTGCGGGTGAAGGAGTCCGACCGCCTGGCGGCGGTGGCGGCGGGCCTTGCCGAGGCCGGAGTGGAGCACGAGATCGAGGGGGACGACCTCATCGTGCACGGCTCCGGCGGCCGGGTCCGGGGCGGCGGCAGGCCCGTGGCGACCCATCTCGACCACCGCATCGCCATGTCGTTCCTGGTCATGGGGCTGGCCACCGCCGAGCCCATGACGGTGGACGACGGGGCCATGATCGCCACCAGCTTCCCGGCCTTCATCCCGCTCATGCGGGAGCTCGGCGCGGGCATCCACGATTGAGCCCGCAACGATTGAGGCGATCATGATCATTGCCATCGACGGCCCCGCCGCGTCCGGCAAGGGAACCCTGGGCCGGCGGCTGGCCGAGCATTTCGGCTTCGCCCATCTCGACACGGGCCTGCTCTACCGGGCCGTGGCCCGGGTGCTCCTGGACCGGGGCTTCGCCCTCGCGGACCGGGAGGCGGCCGCCCATGTGGCCCTGACCCTCGACGTGAGCCACCTGGACGATCCCCGCCTGCGCGGCGCCGAGATGGGCGAGGCCGCCTCGGTGATCTCCGCCTACCAGCCGGTCCGGGACGCCCTCCTGGCGTTTCAGCGCGGGTTCGCGGGCCAGCCTCCCGGAGCCGTGCTCGACGGGCGCGACATCGGCACCGTGGTCTGCCCGCACGCGGATGTGAAGCTCTTCATCACGGCCACCCCGGAGGAGCGGGCGCGCCGCCGCCACCAGGAAATCCTGAAGCGCGGGGAAAGGGTGGAATACGAGACCATCCTGGCCGACATCCGCCGCCGGGACGAGCGCGACATGAACCGCAGCACCGCCCCCCTGAAGCCGGCGCCGGACTCGATCCTCCTCGACACGACCCGTTTCGACGCGGACGCGGCCTTCCGGGCCGCTCTCGATCTTGTTTCCGGCCGGGGCGGATCAAAGAGCCCGCCGCCAAGTTGACCTTGCGCTACCGCGGGAAGCTGGCACACTGACCGGACCGGCTCCCTCAAGGAGACAGCGATGGTTCGCTCAGGCTTCTCTTACCTTGCCGCAGGATTCCTCGCCTTGCTCTGGGCTCTGCCCCCCCTGCCGGCCCAGGCGCAGCAGCCCCAGGCGCAACCGGCCCAGACGGAGGTCGATCTCGCCCTGGTGGTGGCGGTGGACATCTCCTTCTCCATGGATACGGAAGAACAGGCCCTGCAGCGGGAAGGCTTCGCCCAGGCCTTCCGGTCCCCCCTGGTTCACGAGGCCATTCGCGGCGGGATGCTGGGCAGGATCGCCGTCACCTACATGGAATGGGCCGGCGCGCCGGACCAGAAGGTGATCGTTCCCTGGACGATCCTGGACAATTCCGAGAGCCTGATGGCCTTCGCCGACAAGATCGCCACCACCCCTTTACGCCGGGCGCAGCGCACGTCGATTTCCGGCGCCATCGATTTCGGCGTGAAGCTTCTGGAGGACAGCGGCCTCAGCGCGACCCGGCAGGTCATCGACATCTCGGGGGACGGTCCCAACAACCAGGGGCGGACGGTGGAGCAGGCCCGGGACGATGCTCTGGCCAAGGGCATCACCCTCAACGGCCTGCCCATCATGCTGCAGCGCCCCGGCTATCTCGACATCGCGGCGCTCGATGCCTATTACAAGGAATGCGTGATCGGCGGCCAGGGCGCCTTCATGGTTCCGG
>DATHAU010000498.1:0-1641 GCA_035296545.1 Microvirga sp. | reverse complement strand
CTGGTCATAGTCGGCGGCGACTGGTGCAGCTGGTGCCACAGGCTCCACGGACTCTTCGCCCCCGACCCGGCGATCCGCCAGCTGCTCGCCAACGAGTAGGTTCTGGTTGCAGCCCTTTGGAGTCGTCCGCATGAATCTGCTAATCTGTCACCAGATACGGAGTTAGCGATTCTCCGCGGAGGCGCCAGCGATGATCCTCAGCGATGTCTTTGAGCGGTTCTCCCGGGATTCCCCCTTGTCCGTTATGGCTCAGGGGATCATGGAGAACGCCCTGAACCCCCAGGTCCTCGATCAACTCTTCGAAGACGTCGCGGAGAAGCAGTTCACCAACAAGCTCCTCTTCTCCACGATCGTCGACCTGATGAGCGTGGTCGTCTGCCGCATCCGGCCCTCGATCCACGCCGCCTTTCAGGCGCGTGCCGAGACGGTCGGTGCCACGATCGACGCCGTCTACGACAAGCTCGACGGCACCGAGACCGCCGTCTCGGCCGCGCTGGTCCATGCGACGGCCGCGCGGTTGACTCCGGTCATCGACGCGATGGGCGGCGGCCGGGCGGGCTGGCTGCCCGGTTATCGCGCTCGCATCCTCGACGGCAACCATCTCCCCGGGAGCGAGCACCGGCTCAAGGAGCTGCGGACGATCGGCGCCGGGGCCTTGCCCGGCCATGCGCTGGTCGTGCTCGACCCCCGGCTGATGTTGGCCACCGACGTGGTCCTGTGTGAAGACGGTCATGCCCAGGAGCGGTCGCTGCTGGACCGCATCTTGGCGATCGTCGCGGCGCACGACCTCTGGATCGCCGACCGCAACTTCTGCACGACGGACTTCCTCTTCGGGATCGCTCGGCGGGACGGATTCTTTGTGATCCGTCAGCACGCCTCGACACTCCACTGGGAGTTCGTCGGGAAGCGGCGGGCGTGCGGCCGGATCGAGACCGGCAAGGTCTACGAACAAACGATCCGGGCCACGAACGACGCGGGCGAAGTCCTGATCCTTCGGCGGGTCACGGCGCTCCTGGACCGACCGACGCGGGATGGGGACATGGAACTCCACCTGCTGACCAACGTGCCGGCCAAGGACGCCCGCGCCAAGGTCATCGCCGATCTGTACCGGCGCCGCTGGACGATCGAGACCGCGTTCCAGGAGTTGGAGGCGACGCTCAACAGCGAGATCAACACCCTGGGTTATCCCAAGGCCGCACTGTTCGCCTTCTGTGTGGCGTTGGTGTCGTACAACGTGCTGAGCACGCTCAAGGCGGCGTTGCGGTCGGTGCATGGCGAGGCCGTGGTCGCGGAGGAGGTCTCGGGCTATTACGTGGCGGACGAGGTCCAGATGACCCACCGGGGGATGATGATCGCCATCCCCGAGGACGAATGGGCCGTGTTCCACGATCTGACCCCCGTGGAGTTGGCCGACGTGTTGGTGCGCTTGGCGCGGTCGGTTTCCCTTCCGAGGCTGCGCAAGCACCCGCGCGGCCCGAAGAAGCCCAGGCCCCAGAAGCAGAGCGGGGCTAAGATCAAACACGTTGCCACCGCGAAGATCTTCGAAGCGCGTCATGCGTGTACAAAATGATGCCTCCAAGAGGGCTGGTTCATCGATCCGACCCCCCGCCGCGACGGCGACCGGTTCGCGGGGATGGACCT
>DATHAU010000497.1:0-2025 GCA_035296545.1 Microvirga sp. | reverse complement strand
AGCGGGCCCAGACCGTCACGAGGGGATCGACGGAACGGTTGACCCATTTCGCCGTGGCGTCGAGGCCCGAGAAGCAGAGCAGCGCCAGGCACATGAGGGCGATGCCGATCAGGCGGCCGCGCTGACGGGAGGCTCGGGCGGGGAGGGGCGCAGTCGCGGTGTCGGCCATGGGCGGATGCTAGCGGTCCCGCATCCTAGGGGCGAATGCCTTTGACGCACAGCCCTCCTGCGCCGCGCACAGGGGTCCGCGCTCCGATGCGCCTTGCGGTCAGGCGGTGGCCGCCAGCTCCCGTTCGACGGTCTCGAGTTCGTCGGGTTCGTCGTCGGCCTCGAAGCCGGTCTGGTCGGCTCCCGTGAGGCCGGCGAGGTTCTTGGCAGCCCGGCGCAGGAGCTTGCGGAGGCGCTTGCGGTCCTTGTTGTCGAATCCGGCGAGCAGTTCGGCCTCCACCTCGTTCCACAGGGCCTCGATGGCGGCGGCCTTGCGCTTGCCTTCCTTGGTGAGCTTCACCCGCACCACCCGGGCGTCGTCGGGCTCCGTGTGGCGCTCCACGAGCTTGAGGCTGGCAAGACGCGACACGGTCTTGGACGCGGTCGGCGGGCGCACGCGCAGGATGGTCGCCAGCTCGCCCATGGTCATGGGGCCGGAGGAATCGGCAAGGGCCTGCAGAACCTGCTCCTGGCCCGCAAAGAGCCCGAGCTCGGACAGCTTGTCGCCCGTCCGGCTGCGATGCAGGCGCGAGGTCTGAACGAGAGCCCAGCCGATGCTCTTGATGCCCGGATGCTTGCTGTCCTTGTCCATGATACCCCTGCCCGACGACATTATAGCTTGAGCACCATGCATGGGAACCCATGACGGTTCGATGACAAGCCGGCTACACGATCGGCGCGTCCGCGATGCCGGACCCGTTCAGGCCTCCCGGTCGAGGGCGCTTTCATGCCAGCGCCGCAGAAGGAGATGGGTGAGGGCAGAGAGCAGCAGGAACAGGACGATCCCCGTTGCGGCCAGAAGGACGAGGGCTGCAAAAAGGCGCGGGATGTTGAGCCGGTACTGGCTCTCGATGATGCGGTAGGCAAGCCCCGAGCCTGCCCCTGCGGAGCCCGCCGCCATCTCGGCCACCACCGCGCCGATGAGGGAGAGCCCGCCCGCCACCCGCAATCCCGCCAGAAAGGCCGGCAGGGCCGCGGGGCGGCGCAGCACCCAGAGGGCCTTCAGGCGCGCCCTGAACCGGGCGGCCGCGCTCGGCCGCGACGGCGCGCCGTAGAGCCGGAACAGCTCGAGCAGGTTCCGGTCGACGGATTGAAGGCCCAGCATGGTGTTCGACAGAACCGGGAAGAAGGCCACGAGCCAGGCGCAGGTGAGAACCGCCACGTCCTGCGGCATGTAGATCAGAAGCAGGGGCGCGATGGCGATCACCGGCGTGACCTGCAGCACCACCGCGAAGGGATAAAGCGAGTACTCGACGATCCGCGACAGGCTCAGGAGAACCGCGAGCGCCACGCCGCCGATCACCGCAAGCAGAAGGCCGAGAAGGGTCGTCTCGAGGGTCACGAGCAGGGAGCCCCACAGGAGCGGCCAGTCCGTTCCCAGGGTCGCGGCAATCAGGCTCGGAGCGGGCAGGATGTAGGGCGGAATGCCCTGACTGCGAACATACGCTTCCCACCCGGCGACGGCTGCGATGACCATCGCCAGCGGCAGGATTGCCTTGAGAGGATCGAGCCGGATGGCCGCCATCACAGGGCCTCGCCTGCCGTGACGTCCGTCAGGGCCTGCGACACCTGCCGGCACAGGGCGGCATAGGACGGGCTGGCGCGAAAGTCGCCGCTTCGCCGCTCCGGCGCTTCCCCGGGGATTTCGGTGACGATGCGCCCGGGGCGCGGGGACATGACCATGATCCGGCCCGACAGATAGGCGCTCTCGTAGATCGAGTGCGTGACGAACACCACCGTGCAGCCGAGCGCCTTCTGCAAGCGCAGCAGGTCGTCGTTCAACCTGAACCGCGTCATCTCGTCGAGGGCGCCGAACGG
>DATHAU010000496.1:0-14406 GCA_035296545.1 Microvirga sp. | reverse complement strand
GCTTCGCCGCTCCGGCGCTTCCCCGGGGATTTCGGTGACGATGCGCCCGGGGCGCGGGGACATGACCATGATCCGGCCCGACAGATAGGCGCTCTCGTAGATCGAGTGCGTGACGAACACCACCGTGCAGCCGAGCGTCTTCTGCAATCGCAGCAGGTCGTCGTTCAGCTTGAACCGCGTGATCTCGTCGAGCGCGCCGAATGGCTCGTCCATCAGGAGCAGCCTGGGATTGACCGTGAGCGCCCGCGCGATCGACACGCGCATCTTCATGCCGCCGGAGAGTTCCCTTGGGTAAGCCTTGGCGAAGGCATCCAGCCCCACCAGGGCAAGGCTCTCGCCGATGCGCCCGTGCGCGTCCCGTCTCGATACGCCCCGCAGGCGCAGGGGCAGCCACACGTTGTCCGCCACGTCCGCCCAGGGCATCAGGGTGGGCTCCTGGAACACGAAGCCGATCCTGCCCCTGTGATCCTCCCCCGACCCGCCCGGCCAGACCACCCGTCCGCGGGTCGGGCTGCTCAGGCCCGCGACGATGCGAAGCGCCGTCGACTTTCCGCATCCGGAGGGTCCGACAAGGGACACGAACTCGCCTGCCCGGACATCGAGGCTGAACCCGTCGAGGGCGGTCACGCCGTTGGCGAAGGTCTTGGCCACCCCTTGCAGGGAGACGAGGGTCGATGCGGGCGCCGTCATGGGATGCGGCAGCGCTGAGGGGTCAGCGCCGCCCCTCTTCCTTCTTCAGGTCCAAGCCCACGCCCTTGTTCGCGAACCGGAGCGTGTAGGCCTTCTTGTAGTCGAGATCGGCCTTGAACAGGCCGGCCTTCACCATCTTGTCGAAGAAATCCTTCATGCGCGCATCGGTCATGGCGCCGATGCCGAGCCCCTGCGCGTCGCCGGAATCGACGATGCCGTATTCCTTCATCTTGGCGACGGAATAGGCCAGGAGCTCGTCCGTCATCTCCGGGTTGTCGCGCTTGATGAGCGCGTTAGCCTTTGCATTGTCGCCGTAGAGATAATTGTACCAGCCGATGGCCGAGGCGTCGACGAAGCGCTGCACGAGGTCGGGGTTCTTCTCCACCACCTCGCGGCGGGTCTCCACCGTGGTGGAATAGGTGCTGAAGCCGTGATCGGCCAGGAGGAACACGTTCGGCTTGAAGCCCGCGGCCTTCTCGATGCTGAGCGGCTCCGAGGTCACATAGCCCTGCTGCACCGACCCCTTGTTGGCGATGAAGGGGGCGGGATTGAACCCATAGGGCTTCACCTGCTCGTCCCTGAAGCCGAACTCGGCCTTCATCCACTGGAAGAACGTGGCCACGCCCTCCTTGGACAGCAGGATGTCGTTCGACTTCCGCAGATCCGCGAAGGTGTCGAGGCCCTGGCCCGGATGGCTGAGGAGCACCTGCGGCTCCTTCTGGAAATGGGCCGCCACCACCACGGTGGGGATGTCCTTCTCGGCGGCCGAGAAGGCCTGGATCATGCTGCCGCCCATGTAGAAATCGAGCTTGCCGACCGTCATGAGCATGCGGTTGTTGCCGCGGGGGCCGCCCGGCACGATGGTGACCTTCAGGCCGTATCTCTCGAAGGTCCCGTCGGCGACGGCCTGGTAGTAGCCCCCGTGCTCTCCTTGAGCGATCCAGTTGGTGCCGAAGGTCACCTCGGCGAGCGGCTGCTGCGCCCGGGCGCCGCCCGCGCCGCCGATCAGGGCCGCCAACACTCCCGCCATCCAAGCCTTCGGCCTCATCCGCGCCTACCCTTCGCCATGGGGCAGATCAGGTCTGCCGCCCCATGGTCCTGTTTCATCTGGTCCTGCTTCATCTGGCCCTGCTTCTGCGCGGTTCGCGGAGGCTTGGCAAGATCCCGAGGGGCGGGCGCTGCGCTCGAGGGGCAATCATTCCACGAACCAGGGATAGGTCCAGGTCTCGGTCAGGGTCCGGTTGCCGGCCCGGAGGAAGGCGCGAAGGTCGGTGGACTGGCCCCGTTCCAGCTTCACGTCGATGGCGGCGCGGAAGCCGTTGGTATGGCCGTTCGGCATCAGGAACGTATGGGTGATCTGCCCGGTGGAGGTGGAGGGGACCAGCTGCACCTGCTCCGGAGCGCCGAAGTAATAGGGCAGGTTTCCGCCGGCGAAGTCGATGAGGAAGCGCCGGTGGGTGGGATCGCTCGGGGCGTTGGATCCGCTGGCCCGCGCCGGCGTCTGGAAGGTGTTGACCACCTTGCCGCCCGGATGCATCTGGCTGATCGCCGTGGCGGCGCGCAGGCGATAGGCGATGTTGACCTCCTGCCCGGGCTCGTAGGGCCGCGCGGGGGTCCAATAGGCCACGATGTTGTCATGGGTCTCGTCAGGGGTCGGCAGCTCGACCAGCTCGACCCAGCCTTCGCCCCATTGGCCGATGGGCTCGACCCAGTAGCCGGGCCGCTGGTGATAGAAGGCCTCCAGGTCCTGGTAGTTCTCGAACACTCGGTCGCGCTGCATGAGCCCGAAGCCGCGGGGGTTGTTGTCGCTGAACGACGAGATCGTCTTGGCGCGCGGATTGCGCAGGGGCCGCCAGATCCACTCGCCCGCGCCGGACTGCATCAGCAGCCCGTCCGAATCGTGCACCTCGAGCCGGAAGTCGTCCGTGGGCTTGCGGTCGTTCTCGCCCTCCAGGAACATGGAGGTGAGGGGCGCAAGGCCCACATGGCCCATCGGCTGGCGCGGGAACAGGGTGGCGGCCACGTCCAGGGTCGTTTCCCTGGAGGGATAGATCTCGAAGCGGTAGGCCCCCGTCACCGACGGGCTGTCGAGAAGGGCGTAGACCGTGGCGCGGTCGTTGTCGGGCCGGGGCATCTCGATCCAGAACTCGCGGAAATGCGGAAACTCCTCCGCTTCGCCGCCCTTCACGTTGATGGCGAGGCCTCTCGCCGAAAGGCCGTATTTCTGGCCCGCCCCGAGGAAGCGGAAATAGCTGGCGCCGAGGAAGGCGATCAGCTCGTCGAACACCTTCGGGTCGTTGAGAGGATGATGGAGGCGAAAGCCCGCAAAGCCCAAGTTGACGGGAAGCGGCCGCTCGATGCGGTTGCGGCCGTAGTCGAACAGCTCCCGCTGATAGGGCACCGGGGTGGGCACGCCCTCCCGGATCACGTTGACGGTCACCGGGCGCTGGAACAGGAACCCCAGGTGGAAGAGCTGCATGCGGAACGGACTGTTGCCGGACGCGAGCAGGGCCTTGTCGGGCCGGAAGCGGATGTCCCGGTAGTCGTCGAAGCTGAGCCGGTTCAGGGGCTCGGGCAGCTGGGCCGCGGGAGCCTCGAAGGGGGCCCCCGACAGCTCCCGCGCCCGGCGGACCACATCCTCGAACCGGAAGGAGCTCGGAGCCGGCGCTCCCGGCTGCTGGGCGAGGGCCGGGGCGGCGGTGGCCGCAAGCAGGCTTTGCAGGAGGGCTCGACGGGACAGGTTCATCATGGGGCAGTCTGTTCTTCTCGGGCTGGATCAAGGCCTGACGGACAGGATCACGATATAGGGCTGACCTTCCTCCCGTGGACTTGGATCGCTTAATGGAAGCTGAATGGTGAGGCTTCCGGGACACAGGCGGCGGCGGGGTCGAAAAAACCCTGTGAGAAGGCCAAAAAAGCCTTGTGGTCCGGGTCCATTATCCCTATTTGAGTCTTGCCCAATTTCGCACGTGCCTGTGGTCGCGTGCCGGTTGGTGGGCATCCGGACAAGAGGCCGGACAGCCGCCCGAGAACGCCCTAGTTCTCGATACCCCTAACCGGCAGCCGGAGGCGAAAACCGGCGCACCTCGTTCTCAACGGGGGACGCAACTTAAAGCAACGACGAACGGGCTTTTTTGGTCTCGTTGGCCCTCCAAAGGTCAGCACCGAAGAGGCTTGTTTATCATTGCCAGGCGTGCGGACGGGAAACCCCCATCCAATCCAAGGCAGCATCGACGGGTGAAGAGCCCATCGCCGCTTCTCGTGTCTCCATCGCACGAAGCGGGATGCATCTTCCTTCGCTGACGCCGGACGGCAGGAACCTGCTCGTCTGAACTTCAATCCGGGGCTGGGAAGCCCCCATTGAACCTTTGGTGGGGAGAGCGCCATGACTGAGCGCATCCGTGAATTCCTGCGCAACCGACGCGAGGACGGCCCTTGCGTGGTCGTCGATCTCGACGTGGTGCGCGACAACTACTCCAAGTTTGCCCGTGCGCTCCCCGACACCCGTGTCTTCTACGCGGTGAAGGCGAACCCGGAGGCTCAGGTGCTCAAGCTCCTGGCCGAACTCGGCTCGTGCTTCGATACGGCCTCCGTGGTCGAGATCCAGCTTGCGCTGGAGGCCGGGGCGACCCCGGACCGCATCTCCTTCGGCAACACGATCAAGAAGGAGCGCGACATCGCGCGCGCCCTCGAGCTTGGCGTGCGCCTCTATGCGGTGGACTGCGAGGCCGAGGTCGACAAGATCGCCCGGGCGGCGGCTCAGGTGGGCGTTGCGTCCGACGAGGTGAAGGTGTTCTGCCGCATCCTGTGCGACGGCGCCGGCGCCGAATGGCCGCTCTCCCGCAAGTTCGGCTGCGTGCCCGACATGGCCGTGGACGTGCTGGAGCATGCGGTTCGCGGGGGCCTGGAGGCCTATGGGGTGTCCTTCCACGTGGGCTCGCAGCAGCGCAACACGGAAGCCTGGGACCAGGCGCTCGCGTCGGCGTCCGCGATCTTCCGGGAATGCGCGGATCGGGGCATCCACCTGTCGATGGTCAATCTCGGCGGCGGCTTCCCAACCCGGTACCTGAAAACGGTGCCCCAGGTGGAAGCCTACGGCGAGTCGATCTTCCGGGCCCTGTCGAAGCACTTCGGCAACCGCATCCCGGAGACGATCATCGAGCCGGGCCGCGGCATGGTCGGCAACGCGGGGGTCATCGAGGCCGAGGTCGTTCTGGTCTCGAAGAAGAGCCGCGACGAGGACGAGGTGCGTTGGGTCTATCTCGACATCGGCAAGTTCGGCGGCCTCGCCGAGACCATGGACGAGTCGATCCGCTACCCGATCCGCACGGATCACGACCACGACAGCAAGGTGCCGTGCGTGCTCGCGGGTCCCACCTGCGACTCGGCGGACGTTCTCTACGAGAAGGAGCCATATTGGCTCCCCGTCTCGCTGGAGATCGGCGACAAGGTGCTGATCGAGGGCACGGGCGCCTACACGACCACCTATTCGGCGGTCGCGTTCAACGGCTTCCCGCCGCTCAAGTCCTACGTGATCTAAAGCGTTTTCCGCAAAAGCGGCTTGCCGGTTTTGCGAAAGAAAATGCGTCTTAGGTGATGTCACGTCCCGCCTGCCCCGCTGAATGGGGCAGGCACAACCCCCATCCGTTGTCCCGGACGGCCTGCCAGCGATGCGGCAGGTGCGAGGGCTGTCGCTCACCCCACGTGTTTTGGGAGGCCACGGCCATGATCACGATCCGCGAGGAAACCTTCCGCGATATGCAACCGCGCGAGGCGCTGCTCGATGCCTGCTTCGGACCGGCCCGGTTCGAGAAGACCTGCGAACGCCTGCGCGAGGGCCGGACGCCGGCCAGGGGCCTGTCCCTGGTCATCGACCGGGACGGGGAGGTGATCGGCACGGTGCGCCTCTGGCACATCTCGGCCGGGCCGAATCGTCCTGCCCTCATGCTGGGGCCCATCGCCGTCGATCCGTCGGTGCAGGGCCTCGGCCTCGGGGCCAAGCTCATGCGCGAGGCGCTGGGCCGCGCGGCGGGTTTTGGGCACAGGGCGGTGCTGCTGGTGGGCGATGCGCCCTATTACGGGCGCTTCGGCTTCTCGGCGGAGAAGACCGGCTCCCTCTGGATGCCCGGTCCCTACGAGCGCAGCCGCTTCCTCGCCCTGGAACTCGAAGCCGGCTCCCTGGAGGATGCCCGCGGCCTCGTGTCGGCCACCGGCGCCTTCGAGCAGAAGCCCGATCTCGCCGCCCTCGTGGCGGCCGCCGCGGGAGGCGCACGGACGGGCCTGCGCCCGACGGCTTAGCAGGGCCGCCTTCCCGGCTACGCCGCGCCCTCTCCCTTGCAGAGAGGGCAGGGTGGGGTGGTATGACGGGGTAAACGTTCAAACCAGCGAGCGGCTCCCCTCTCCCGGGTGGGAGAGGGGCAGGGGTGAGGGAAGGACAGTGCAGGATCAAACACTCCGCTTCATCTGCTCGCCACTGGCAGTGCTTCTCTCGGAGAGGGCCTTCCCTCACCCCGACCCTCTCCCACCCGGGAGAGGGAGGGCCGCTGTACCAGCCTTCGAGCTTTTCACTCGATGGGCAGAGCTCTGACCCTGCGACCCCCACCCTCGATCCCTCCCCGCAAGGGGGAGGGAAGAGGGTGCCACATCCTGAACGATCCCCTTCCCTCACCTTCGGCTCGCCGTCCGATCCGAAGGATCGGCAGGATGACAGCAGGTGTCGGCTCGGCAGCGTCACCCCCTCAGTGTCATTCTGCCGATCCTTCAGACCGGACCGGCCGCAGCGCAGCGGAGGGTCGGGACGCAGTCCCGCAGAAGGGAATCCGCCCTCGCGCCCTCCCCGATCCCGCTCCGCCTGCGCCTGCCGATTCAGCAGCAACTCTCCTCTTGCAGCCGCGACGATCCTAAGCTAGCTTCTTATTGCAAATCATTTGCAACTGCAGAAAGTCCCCTATGGATCAGTCGGCTCCCTCCCTTGTGCAGAAGGCTGCCTGGCGTCACGGGCGGGATGTGCCCTCCCTGCCGGAGGTCAACCGCTCCATCGCGGTGCGGTCCGGTTCGACCTTCAGGCGGGCGACGGCCTTTCTCGGGCCGGGCTATCTGGTGGCCGTGGGCTACATGGACCCGGGCAACTGGGCGACCTCCATCGCGGGCGGGTCGAAATATGGCTACGCCCTGCTGTCGGTGGCGCTCATTTCCAACATCATGGCGATCATCCTCCAGGCGCTCTGCGCCCGGCTGGCGGTGGCCACCGGCCGGGACCTGGCCCAGGCCTGCCGGGACGCCTATCCGCGGCCGGTCGCCTGGGTGCTGTGGGCCCTGGCGGAGCTCGCCATCTGCGCCACGGACCTGGCGGAGGTGATCGGCACGGCCATCGGCCTCAACCTGCTGTTCGGCCTGCCGCTCGAGATCGGCGTCATCATCACGGCGCTGGACGTGTTCCTCATCCTCTACCTGCAGAATCTCGGCTTCCGCTGGGTCGAGGCCTTCATCATCGCCCTGCTCGGGGTGATCGCCGTGTGCTTTGCGATCCAGATCGCCATGGCGGACCCGGATTGGGCGGGGGTGATCGCGGGCTTTGCGCCCACCACGGAGATCGTCACCAACCCGGACATGCTCTATCTGGCGCTCGGCATCCTCGGCGCGACGGTGATGCCGCACAACCTCTATCTCCATTCCGGCATCGTGCAGACCCGCGCCTATGGGGAGACCCTGCCGGAGCGGCGCGAGGCCCTGCGCTTCGCCACGATGGATTCCACCATCGCGCTCATGTTCGCGCTCACCATCAACGCGTCCCTGCTGATCCTGGCCGCCGCCGCGTTCCACCACACGGGGCGCACGGAGATCGCGGAGCTGGGCGAGGCCCATACCCTGCTCCGGGGCATCCTGGGCTCCTCCATCGCGCCCATGCTCTTCGGCCTGTCCCTGCTCTGCTGCGGCCTGAACTCCACGGTGACGGCCACCATGGCGGGCCAGATCGTCATGGAAGGCTTCATCAACTTCCGGATGGCCCCGTGGATGCGCCGCCTCGTCACCCGCGGCATCGCCATCGTGCCGGCCGCCGCCGTGACCATCGCCTATGGGGAGGGCGGCACGGCGAAACTGCTGATCCTGAGCCAGGTGATCCTGAGCCTTCAGCTTCCCTTCGCGGTCATTCCCCTGGTGACGCTCACCGCCTCCCGGCCGAAGATGGGGGAGCTGGTCACCCCGCGCTGGCTCACCGCCGTCGCCACGGTGATCGCCGCCGTGATCGTGGTGCTGAACGTGAAGCTGCTGGTGGATTTCGTGATCGGCTGACCCTGACCCGAGGGGCGGGATGGGGTAGGAACCCTCCCGCCCCTCATCTCCGGCCGAATCATGCTCGCCATCCGCCTCTCGCGCCCGCAGGACCTCCCCGCCCTCTTCCGGGTCTGGGAGAACGCCGTCCGCGCCACCCATTCCTTCCTCCCTGAGGAGGATCTGGATTTCTATGCGCGGCAGGTGCGCGACCAATACCTTCCGGCCCATTACTTTTGGGTGGCCACCGGGGTCGATGACGAGCCCCTGGGGTTCATGGGCATGACGGGCTCGAAGATCGACGCCCTGTTCGTGGACCCGTCCTGCCACGGGAGGGGCATCGGCCGGGCCCTCGTCGACCATGCGGCCTCCCTCGTGGGGGACCTCACCGTCGACGTGAACGAGCAGAACAGGGGCGCCCGCTCCTTCTACGAGAAACTCGGCTTCCGCCGGATCGGCCGCTCGGACCTCGACGAGGCCGGGCAGCCCTATCCGATCCTGCACCTGGCGCGCAGGGCTTCGTCCTGACCGCGCCGTCGCGGCTCAACGCGACACGGGCAGGCCGGAGCGCCATTTCAAGTCGGCCAGAAGTCCCGCCGGCAGGATGGCGATGAGCGGCGTCGTGGGGACGCCCGCCGCATCCAAAAGATCGGCGATCCAGTGATTGCACACGCGAAACAGGTTGAAGCGGCCCGTCGCCTTGTAGAACAAGCTCGGCCCGTAGAGGCCGGGCCCCAGCTCCTGCGGCCGCCGGCCCTCGTCCGGGGCGAAGGATTCCTCCAGCTTCAGCCCGAGCCGGGCAAAGCCCTCCGGCGAGAGCCGGATCCTGACGAGGCCGGCGGCCGGAAAGGACTGCTCCAGCTCCCCTTGGACGCCCACCACGTGCAGAGCCGTTCCGGCGCCCTGCCCCGAAAGAGCCCGCCAGGCCAGACCCCACTGGAGGTCGTCGGTGGTGGGCGTGCTGCGATAGAAGGCGGCGTCGCCCCATCCCACCTCGATCCACTGGTAATGCCGGAAGCGCGTCGAGACGGAGATCAGCGCCGACAAGCCCCTGGCCCTTGCAAGATTCGCCACCTGCTCCCGGGGCAGGGCCAGCCCGGCGTGATAGCCGTTGCTCACGAGCACGACCTCGAGGCCATCCCGGCCGGCGGGAAAAAGCCGGGGATCGCCGGGCCTCGCGGTGACGACCGCGAGGCCCGCCAAAAGGACGAGAAGGGCCGCAAGGCCCATCAGGCCGTTTCGGAGGCTGCGCCTCAAGCGGCGTCCCGGAGGCGGGAGAGCGCCTCTTCCATCTTGGCCTTGCGGGCCAGGGCCTCGTCGCGGCGCTCGCGCTGCTCCTCGACCACCTCTTCCGGCGCGCGCCTGACGAAATCCGCGTTGCCGAGCTTGGCGTCGATCTTGCCCACGTCGGCGTCGATCTTCTGGATTTCCTTGGCGAGCCGCGCCCGCTCGGCGTCGAGGTCGATGACGCCCTCCAGCGGCAGGGCCGCCACCTCGCCGCGGATCAGGAGCTGGATCGAGCTCCGGGGCGGGGCGTCGGCCAGGGAGATGCCGGAGATGCGCGCGAGGCGCTTGACGGTGTCGCCCCAGCGCTGCGCCCGCGCCCTCACGTCGGCGGAGGGCGACACCAGCGCCAGCGGGATCTGCGCCCCTGCGGGCACGTTGGTCTCGGACCGGGCGGAGCGGATCTCGTTGACGAGGTCCACCACCCAGCCGATCTCGGCCTCGGCCCGGGGATCGACCAGATGATCGAGCTGCGACCAGGGCGCCAGCGCCAGGAGCGTCTCCCGCGCCGGTCCCTCCTGCCCCTTCACCGCCCAGAGCTCTTCCGTGAGGAAGGGCATGAAGGGATGGAGCAGCTTGCAGATCTCGTCGAGGATGAACGCGATGGCGGCGCGGGTCTCGTCCTTGGCGGGGGAATCCGCCCCCTGGAGCACGGGCTTGGCCAGTTCGAGGGTCCAGTCGCAGAACACGTTCCAGACGAAGCGGTAGGCCGCCAGCGCCGCCTCGTTGAACTTGTAGGCCTGGATGCCGGCCGAGACCTCCGCCACCGCCTTGGCGCATTCGCTGAGCGCCCAGCGGTTGAGCGTCTCCGTCACCGCTGTCGGGTCGAAGCCCGCGACGCGCCGGCACTCGTTCATCTCGGCAAAGCGCGCCGCGTTCCAGATCTTGGTCGCGAAATTGCGGTAGCCCTCCACCCGCTGCACGGAGAGCTTGAGGTCGCGCCCCTGCGCCGCCATGGCGGCAAGGGTCATGCGCAGGGCATCCGCGCCGTACTGCTCGGCCACGTCCAGCGGATCGATGACGTTGCCCTTGGACTTCGACATCTTGGCGCCCTTCTCGTCGCGCACGAGGGCGTGGATGTAGACCGTGTCGAAGGGAACCTCGTCCATGAAGTGCAGGCCCATCATCATCATCCGGGCGACCCAGAAGAAGATGATGTCGAAGCCGGTCACCAGGGTGTTGGTGGGATAATAGCGCCTCACCTCGGGGGTCTCGTCTGGCCAGCCGAGCGTCGAGAACGGCCACAGGGCCGAGGAGAACCAGGTGTCGAGCACGTCCTCGTCGCGCCTGAGCGCCACGTCGCGCCCGTGCTTCGCGCGGGCCTGCGCCTTTGCGGCCTCCTCCGTGTGGGCGACGAACACATGGCCGCTGTCGTCGTACCAGGCGGGGATCTGGTGGCCCCACCAGAGCTGGCGCGAGATGCACCAGGGCTCGATGTTCTCGAGCCACTGGAAATAGGTCTTCTCCCAGTTCTCGGGCACGAACCTGGTCTTGCCCCGGCGCACCGCGTCGAGCGCCCGCTCGGCGAGCGGCTTCACGTTCACGTACCACTGGTCCGTGAGGTAGGGCTCGATCACCGCGTTGGAGCGGTCGCCGTGGGGCACCACATGGGTGTGCGGCTCCACCTGGACCAGCAGCTCGCGCTCCTCCAGCAGGGCGACGATGCGCTTTCGCGCCTCGAAGCGGTCGAGCCCGTCGAGGGCGAGCACCGCCTCGAGATCGTCGGACGACGGGAGGCCGTTCAGGAACGCCTCGTTGCCCCCGATCTTCACCCGGGCTTCCGTGTCGAAGATGTTGACGAGGCTCAAGCCGTGGCGGCGCCCCACCTCGAAATCGTTGAAGTCGTGGGCAGGCGTGATCTTCACCGCGCCGGTGCCCTTCTCCGGGTCCGAATACTCGTCCGCCACGATGGGGATGCGGCGGCCGACCAGGGGCAGGATCGCATTCTTGCCGATCAGGCCCTTGAAGCGCTCGTCGTCGGGATGGACGGCGATGGCCACGTCGCCCAGCATGGTCTCCGGACGGGTGGTGGCCACCGTGATGGAGCCGTCGGCCGTGCCCTCGACGGCGTAGCGGATGTGCCAGAGATGGCCCTTCACCTCCACCTGCTGGACCTCCAGGTCCGAGATCGCGGTCTGGAACTTGGGATCCCAGTTCACGAGGCGCTTGTCCTTGTAGATCAGCCCCTGCCCGTGGAGATCCACGAACACCTTGAGCACCGCGCGGGACAGGCCCTCGTCCATGGTGAAGCGATCCCGCGACCAGTCGCAGGAGGCGCCGAGGCTCTTGAGCTGGCGCACGATGGTGCCGCCGGATTCCTCCTTCCACTCCCACACGCGCCGGACGAACTCCTCGCGCCCCAGCTCGCGGCGGTGGATCTGCCGCTCCATGAGCTTGCGCTCCACCACCATCTGGGTGGCGATGCCCGCATGGTCCGTGCCGGGCTGCCAGAGCACGTCGCGGCCGCGCATGCGCTCGAAGCGGCAGAGGATGTCCTGAACGGTGTTGTTGAGGGCGTGCCCCATGTGGAGCGAGCCCGTCACGTTCGGGGGCGGGATGACGATCGTGTAGGGTACGGCGTCCCGGCGATCCGGCCTGCCCGCCTTGAAGGCCTCGGCCTCCTCCCAGCGGGTGGAAATACGCGCTTCGACAGCGGCGGGATCGAACGTCTTGTCCATCATGATGAATACCGGCCTGTTGGCGCGCAAAAGCGCGCAAGCAAGACGGCTACAAACCGGACGGATAGCGCGAAGTCAACATAAGGGGTGAAAAACCGCGGCTCAGCCCCGGGTCACGCGCCTGATCTCGGCCTGGACCAGCCGCTCGACCATGGCGGGAAGATTGTCGTCGAGCCAGGCCTTCAGCATGGGCCGCAGCATCTCCTTCATGAGATCCTCCACGGTCCGCGGCTCCCGGGGCAGCAGGATCGCATTCAGCCGGCCGAAGGCGTCGGCGACCGACGCATCCGCCTCGCCGGAGAGAAGCGGCTCCTCCCGCTCGGGCTCGGGCGCCGGCCTCGCAGGGGGCCTGACCGGAGGCGCTTCGGCGACGGGCCCGTCCTTCCCGTAGACCCCGACGATGTTGGAGATGACGTTCCGGACGATGTCGTCCTGGGACGGGGATTCCCTCTCCTCGTCCTCCTGCGCCTCGTGAAAGACGACAGGGGAGGAATGGACCGGGGCCGCATGGCGCTCGGCGATGTCCAGCACGTTCTTCAACGGGGAGGAAGCCGTCTCCTCCGGCGCCGGCGCGCGGATCGCCTCCTGGTCGTCGGAGATGATGCGACGGATGGAGGCCAGGATGTCTTCCATCGAAGGCTCACCGGCCTTGTAACCTGCCGAACTCATGGGCCGCATCCCATTGAAAAGGTTTTAAGAATCGCATTCTCACGAATGCCCGAGAGCAACCTGCAGGGCAATAGGGAAAACAAGTGGGGCCAGCGCCGCGACGGCCTGGCCCCAGGACTTATCAACGGCCGTCGGGAGTGGTCCGACCGCCCCAGAGATCCTTGACCTGATCGTAGTGGATCTTCGGGCTGTAATGGTTGACCGCAAGGCCGAGGGCGCGGGAGTTCAGGCGCCCCATGGCCTGCACGACCTGATAGGACGCGACCACCCGGTCGCGCTGGGCCTGGATGAGGTTGACGCGGGCGTTCAGAAGCTCCTGCTGGGCATTCAGCACGTCCAGGGTGGTGCGCTGGCCGACGCGGGCCTCTTCACGCACGCCGCTGAGCGCGGTTTCCGCCGCATCGATCTGGGACTGAGCCGCCTGGATCTGGGCGCGGGAGGCCTCGAGCAGGCCCCAGGACGACACGACGGCGGCGCGGACCTGATCGCGAATCCAGTCGGCGTCCAGGCGACGCTGGCCCACCACCTCCTTGGCCTGCCGGGTGGAAGCGTAGGCCAGGCCGCCGTCGTAGATCGGGACCGTCAGCTGGGCGACCACCTGAGCGTTCAGGGCCCTGTCGCCGGAGATCTGGTTGTCGTAGCGCTGGGTCACAGACCCGCGCACGCCCACCTGCGGGGCCAGCGCGCCCTCCTCGATCTTCACCTGCAGCTCGGCCGCATCCACCTGATGCTGGGCCGCCTTCACGGCCGGGTGACCGTTCAAGGCGACCTGCAGGGCGGCATCGACGCTTTTCGGCAGGAGACGGTCCAGGGGCCGCCCGGGGGCGAGCTGGCGGGGCTCGACGCCGACGAACTGGCGGTACTGGGCGATGCTCGTGCGCAGGTTCGCTTCGGCCTGGCTCTGCTGCGAGCGGCCGGCGGCAAGCCTCGCCTCCGCCTGCGCCACGTCGGTCCGGGTGACCTCGCCCACGTTGAAGCGGTCCCGGGTCTGGCGCAGTTGCTCGTCGATCACCTCGACGTTGTTGCGCTGCAGGTCGAGAATGGCCGTGTCCCGCAGCACGTTCATGTAGGCGGTCGCGGAGTTCAGGAGAATTTCCTGCTCGTTGGTGTTCAGGGTCTCACGGGCGCTGAGAACGCCGGATTCGGCCTGACGGACCGAGTTCTCCGTCCGATAGCCGTTGAAAAGGTTCTGCTGCAGCTCCACTCCCACGCCGCGGGGCGTGAGGCGGTTGATGTTGCTGCCCCCGGCTCCCCCTCGATCGAACTCCGTGAAGCTCCGGCCCACGTCCGCGGATGCATTCACCTGCGGCCGGTAGCCGGACTTCGCCCGCGCCACGTTCTCGTCGGTTGCGCGCACATTGGCGCGCTGGGAATTCAGATCGGGATTGTTGCCGTAGGCGCGCGCCAGGGCGCTTTCCAGCGTCTCCGCTGCAACTCCATGGGCCCCCATCAGCACGAAAGCTGAGGTCATCGCTCCAAGGAGCCTGCGGTAGTTCATGCCAGATCGCTTTTCGCTCACGCCCACCTACCTTGGCGGCTCCGGACGGGGGTCCGTGGCCGTCACCTATTTCGACTAACCTAATACGACTCAAAGCGGAACAATACGCATGGAATACGAGTCGGCAACAACAGGCCAGGCGCTTGACCACGATTAGTGGCAGGTGTCGCTTTTTTGCGCCACCCCCCGCCCACAGAATTAAGGGCCTGGAAAGGTTTTCAGAACGTGAAGCTTGGCTTTAAGGTAAACGGGGCCAGCAGGGGCGCCGCGGCGTCGAAGAGCCTGCGCTCCCCGAAGGCGTCGCCGGTGCGAACG